>JADGGF010000374.1 GCA_019690055.1 Micromonosporaceae bacterium | reverse complement strand
GTCGAATTCCGGGTGACCGAGGTGTCCTGCGGGCAGCGCACGGTGGGCGAGGGCGTGCTCACCCGCCGCGCCCGGGGTCAGTACTGCGTGGCGAGTTTCGAGGTGCGCAACGTCGGCAGCGCTCTCGCGGTCCTCAACGTCGCCGATCAGTACGCCGTGACCACCGCTGGCGAGCGCCATCGGGCCAACCCCGACGCCACGGCTGGCGCCAACAACCTGTTGTTCGTCCTGCCGCTTGTGCTGGCCCCCGGCGACTCCGCGACCGGAAAGATCGCCTTCGACATCCCGGAGGATGCCACGCTCGCCACGCTGGAGCTGCACGACAACGAACGCTCCGACGGAGCCGTCATCACAGTCAATCTGGACGACCTTTAGTCCTCCCGCACGGCCGAGGTCGGTGGGACGAACGACTCGGCCGGTACCGCCCTGAGCCGCCGAGGTAGGCGGCGTCGCCGGCGGCCCCGGAGCGCGTCGCCCACCGGACCGCTGACTCAGCCACCCGTCACGACGGGCGCAGGTGCTCGACTTTCAGGCCGTGCCGTTCGGCCAGCCGCTGGGCGATCAACGAGCGGTGGCAGGCCTCGGGGTCGCGCTCGACACACAACAGCGCCGCGACCCCGCTGCTCGGCAGCCCCGACACGATCGGCCCCAGGTCGACCCGGTCGAGGATCTCCGTGGTGTAGCGACGGACGTACACGGCGGCGAGCTCATGGCGCGAGCGCTTGCCGACCCCCTGGCGGTCGTCCTCGGCGTACTGAAGGTGGCGCAACTCGGTCGTCGGAGCGAGCTCGGGGTGGTGTTCGTACGCGATGTGGGCTTCGGCGAGGAGCTCCTGCAGCCGACGCGCGTTCGCCCAGGCGTACTCGGACCCACGAACGCCGCGGCGCTGCCGCACGTCGAGCACCACGCGGACGTCGGCGTCCCGCAGGCAGTGCACGAACGACTCACCGTCGAAGCCGTAGACGCCAACCGTCACCACTCTGCGCACGGACATCATCACCCTGCCTGCTGCTCGCGGCCCGCCACTCGTGCCGGCCCGCGTGGAGTTCCTGGCACCAGGAGTATGCCCGCGCCATGCGACGCAATCGCCGCAGGCTCGACTAGATCGAGCGTCGTCCGATCGGGAGCCGCCAGCTGTCCGCCGTCACCACGAAGCGCGGCACAACCGATACTTGCTCAACAGTTGTCAATATCTCTGTGTCGTCAGAACGGTATGCTCGGGCCGCTCTCGACGAAGCAGAACGGTATCTCGGGGTACGCAGCCGGAAGCTCCCGTTCCGCCCGTGCCGGGTCCTCCGTGCCCACCCGGACACAGGTGCCATCGGGAACCGGGCCGATCTGTCTCCGTACTCCGACTCGGCAACGTGTGCACCATGGCGGCCAGCTCGGACAGCGCGGCCATCACTGCACACCAGCGCGGACGCGGCGCCCGGTCGTATGGGCTGTCCAGAGGTACGGACCGTCACGCGCAACCGAGGTGGCGGGCGAGCCTGGTGAAGACCAGACTGCGCCATCCGCCGCTCATGCCGTCGAACGCGCGTCGCTGGGCAGGGTCGGGTGAGGTCGAAGCCGTGGTGTTCCAACAGGACTCGGGTGCCATGGCCTTCGGGCACGAGCCGCCAGGTGACCACGGTGTCCAACGGACCGTTGCGCCAGGTGTAGCGCAACAACCGCTCCGGCTCGACGGCGATCACTGCGACCTGACGCCAATACTGTTAGTCGACTGTAGACAGATCGTCGAGCCACCGTTCGATCGCGTCGAGGTCGTCCTCGGTGAGTCCGGTGCGGCTGTCCACCCGATGCAGCAAGGCGTGGCCCGCGTAGTCCAGCGCCACCCAGTCTCTGTCCACAGTGCTGATCTCGTCATCGACCCACACGAAGGGCCGCCCACCTGCCCACGCGATGAGATCGCGCGTCTTCCAGTGCAGCCCGGCCGGACCGTACTCGAGGCTGTCGAAGCTCCACGCGAGCACCGGCAGCTGAGGCAGACCCACCCGGGGCGAGATCACCTCGTTGGCGTCGTCTTCCCAGCCCGTCGCCCAGACGAGCTCACAGCCCAGCGACAGCAGTCTCGGCCCGAGAGTTGGATCGATCCGGCTCAACAGTTCCTCGTCCGCCTCGGGACCACCGAAAAGCACCGTGGCCGAATCCGGCGCGGCCTGGTTGCCGTACGGGATGAGCACCCCGTCCACGTCAAGGAAGAGAATTACTCGCTGATTCCGCTCCGGCAAGCTACGCGGAGTTGCTCGCAGATTCCGCTCCGGCAAGCTGCGCGGAGTTGCTCGCAGATTCCGCTCCGGCAAGCTACGCGGAATTGGACGCTGCGCGTGACCGCTCACAGTACGACGATAGGACCGGGCTCGAGGCTGAGCGCCGCCAGCAGTAGGCCGACTGTCCGGGGCGCGGGAACACTGGTCAGCTGTAGTGCTGTAGGCGGGGCCAGATCGTCGACCAGCCGCCCACCGGGTCGCGGCAGACCGCGACAACGGACCCCTGCTCCTCGTTGCCGACGCCGACCCGGTTGTCCATGACCGCGCGCTGCTCGCATTCGGCGAAGAGTGTCCGCAGCTGGGGAAGCCCCTGCGTCCACGCCACCACCACGGTCGCCGACTCGGGCGGCGGCCCGGCGAACCACAGTTCGTTATGTCCACTGTAGACAGCAGGGAGCCCGTGCTCCGGACCGTACCGGTGTAGTGCGCCCGCCTCGCCATAATTGCTGGTGAAAAGCACGGCGCGGGCGCGATCCTCAGCCGGCAGCGAGGAATAGACATCGGTCACGGTCTGGACGTAGACCGGCCACCCCACGGCATCCCGGGCCGCCTGGTTCACGTCCGGGATCGGGGTGTCGCCGAGCGATCCGACGGGCACCAGCGGCAGCGCCACGACCGCGCAGATCGCACCGTTGATCACCACACCGGCGGCCACGAGCGCCCGGCGAACCGACCGTCGGCCGATCCACTCCATCGTCGGCACACACCCGGCCGCGAAGAGCAGGATCATCAAACCCAGCGGGTAGTAGAACTGACCGGCAGTGACCAGCGTGACGACCAGGACGACCGGGTAGGCGATGGCGAGCGCCCGCACGGGCCGCCAGGCCGGCCGGCGCAGCAGAGCGACGAAGCCGGCGACCCAGACCGGAACCAGGCCGATCCCGAGCAGGACCAACTGCATCGGCAGCAGCAAGGCCCGGGCCTCGCCCCCGCCCCGCTCAGACAGCGCCCGGGCCATCGTGAACTGCGGCCAGTCGTGCGTCGCCTGATAGACGAGGTTCGGCGCGGTGAGGAGCAGCGCCACGCCCACGCCCGCCCACAGCCAGGGCGACCGGAACACCTCGCGGGGGCCCGCCGCGAGCAGGCCCACACCCAGGCCGATGAGCAGCAGCACGATGAGCTGCTTGTTGAAGAGGCTGAGCCCGACCAGGCCGCCCACCGCGAGCCACCACCGGGGCTCGGCGCGCAGCAGGGCTCGCGTGGCCAGCAGCAGCACCCCGGCCCAGGCCACCAGATCGACACTGGCGGTGAGCAGCGTATGGCCGAACGACAGCGGCAGAGCCGAGAAGGCGAGACCCCAGGCACACAACGCCTGCGCGCCCCGAGAACCGCCGAACTCGCGGGTCGTGAGTACGGCCAGCAGCACCGCGCCGAGCAGGCAGGCGATGGCCGGCAGCCGCAGCGCCCAGACGCTGTCCCCGAACAGAGCCGTCGCGGTGCGCGCCAGCAGCGGGGTCAGCGGTGGCTGGTCCACGTACCCCCAGGCGGGTTCGAGCATGCGGAAGTAGAGCTCATCACGGTGGTAGCCGTATCCGGTGGCGGTGGCCCCGAGGGCGACCGTTAACGCCGCGAGCGCGGCACCGACCGGCAGCCAGGCAATGGGTGGTCGTACGGGAGTGGACACGCCGGCACGTTATAGCAGCCGTGGGTCAGGCGTAGCACAGCCCGTGGGTGATCAAGGGCGTCCCGGCGTGCGGTCGTTCGTGGCTCGTGAGCCATTTCGGCCCGTATTCGCCCGGTTACGACGGTATCGCTCACGCCTGTCGGTCGCGACGCAAGTCCTACCCTCACCCGTGCTCGTCAGTTGATCGGCCGCTGAGCCAGCTACCAGCGGTCAGATGTCCAGTGAGCTCGGGCAGTTTCGCTCCCTGTCTCAGCACCCACTCATCGCCCACCGTCGCCGCGACCAGGTCGCAGTGGTCGAACCTCAGCAGGACGCCGCTCACAACTGACGGCATCGCGGTGACCCAGAGGAGAGCCGCATCGAGCAGCCGATGACCCGGCATCTGCGCCAACAGGTCCGGCGGCTGCGCGGGCCCGACGCGCGTCTCCCCGTACTCACCCATGTCGTACGACGCGTACGGCTCGCTGAACTCAAGAACCAGCAGGTCACCGCACCCGTGCAGCATGAGCGCCGCCGATCCCTGAAAGTGCAGCCAGAAGTGCAGCAGAGACTCCGCGTCACCCCGGCGCTGGCCATCGTGCCAGTGGCGAGCCTCCGTCACCGCGACGAGATCGCGACCGATGATTTGCCGCGGACGGGCGGCTGGCGTCCTGGCGCCAGGCCGGCAACGCCAGCCGCAGCCCGGACGGGCTCGTCCGACGTGTCGCGCTCAAGCTCGGATGTGTCTTATCAGTCGCCTCGATGTATCGCATGGCATCGAGGGTCACTCGAGCGTGGGTGAACGACCGTACGTCCGGCGGGTGCACGTGTCGTTGGCGGCTATCGCGACAGGTTCCACACCGGTCGACTTGGTCCGCGTCACATCTGGTTGACCTGAGCCCGCGGTCCGACGGTACGGTCAGCGGGTAAC
>JADGGF010000373.1 GCA_019690055.1 Micromonosporaceae bacterium | reverse complement strand
GTCACAACCCGGACCCGTACCGCCCGCCCGAGCGCCCGTCCCCCGGATGGGGGTTGCGGCTCGTCGAACTGGGTAGTCGACCTCGCAGGCGACCCGTGAACCGCCGGGAGACCCGATTAACCGCCGAAAGGCCCGTCAACGCCGGGAGGTGGTCGGCCGTGGCTCGTCCCATCGCCGGTCAGGTGGTTGTCCTGACCGGAGCCGGCTCCGGCATCGGCCGGGAGACCGCGCGTGAGTTCGCCCGGCACGGCGCGAGCCTGGTGTTGGCGGCGCGCAACGAGGAGGCCCTGGCGAGCCTGAGCCGCGAGGTCGACCGACTCGGCGGCACCGCGCTGGTGGTGCCGACCGACGTCAGCGACTTCGCGCAGGTGGCGGACCTGGCGTCGCGGGCGGTGGAGCGGTTCGGGCGCATCGACACCTGGGTCAACAACGCGTCGGTGTCCACCTACGGCACGGTCGAGCAGACGGATGTCGCGGAGATCCGGCGGGTCATCGAGATCAATCTGATGGGCGAGATCCACGGGATGAAGGCGGCGCTGCCCTACCTGCGCCAGACCAAGGGCACCATCATCAATGTCTCCTCGACCTTGGGCAAGCGAGCCGTCGCGCTGCAGGCGGCCTACTGCGCCGCCAAGCACGGGGTCGTCGCCTTCGGTGAGGCGCTGCGGCAGGAGCTGCGCCACGACGGCGTACCCGTACGCGTCGTCGACGTCCTGCCGAGTTCGATCAACACCCCGCTGTTCGAGCACGCCCGGTCGAAGCTCGACGGGCTGCCGCGGCCCATCCCGCCCGTGTACGAACCCCGCGTGGTGGCGGAGACGATCGTGAGCGTGGCCCGGCGGCCGGTGCGGCAGGTGTTCGCGGGCGGGGCTGGGCGCCTGATGGAGATCGGGCAACGGATCAGCCCGGCGCTGGTCGACTGGTACCTGTCCGGGCCCGGACGCATCGTGCAGACGCAGCGCTCCGACGAGCCCGACGACGGCCGGGACAATCTGGACGAGCCCAGCCGCGGACTGGGCGAGTCCACAGGCCGGTTCGGCGAGCGGGCGAAGTCGACCAGCCTCTACACCCGCTGGCTGGGCCTGCACCCGGCGCGCGGCCGCGGGGCCGCCGCGCTGGCCCTGGTCGCCGCGGTGGTCCTGATCCGCCGGGCGGGCCGGCACCGATGAGCCGGGTGGGCCAGGTGTGGACAACTGAGGTGGGCAGGCGGCGATGAGGGTCAGCGAGAGCCGGGTCCGACCGGACCTGCTGTACGTCGCCAGCGGCTGGAACGTCCTGGTGACCGACGTCCACGGCCGCATCGCCGGGGTGGACCCGCAGGGGTTCTTCGCGGAGAACACACGGGTGCTCAGCCTCGAGCGCATTCTCGTCGATGGATGGGAACCGACCGCGTTCACCACCGCGAGCGTCGGCGCGCACGCGCAACTCTCCTACGCCGAGATCGGCGACCGCGAGACCCTGCCGGCGCGGGCGCGGTACCTGATGGTGGAGCGGTTCGTCGGCGCGGGCCTGCGGACCCGGCTGACCGTGCTCAGCTACGCCACCGAGCCCGCGCGGCTGACGATCGGTCTGGAGGTGGCCGCCGACTTCGCCGACAGCGACGAGGCCGAGCGCGGCCAGCGCCAGCAGCACGGCGAGATCACCACCAACTGGGACGGCCCGCGGCAGGAGCTGCGCCTCGACTACCGCCACCCGCCGTTGTCCCGCACGGTCACGATCGCGGTGCAGGGCGCCGGGCCGGCGCGCTGGGACGGGCGCATCATTGAGTTCGATCTGTCGGTGCCGGCCCGGGGATCGTCCACAGTAGACGTCGTCGTGGAGCCGATCGTCGACGGCGTCCGTCGGCCCGCGCCACCGGCGACCTACGAGGAGCCGGACGACACGGCGGGACAGGCCCGTGCCCGGCTCCGGGCCGAGATGACCGGTCTGCGCAGCACCAACCTCGGCGTCGCCGCGACCTGGCGCACCGCGGTCGCTGACCTGGTGCGCCTGCCGTTGGGTGAGCCACCCGGCCCGACCGCACCCATCGCCGGGTTGCCGATCTACCAGCAGATCTTCGGCCGGGACACGTTGACCGTGTCCTGGCAGGCCCTGCTGGCCGGGCCGACGATGCTGCGGGACAGCCTGCTGCTCAACGCCGAGCACATCGGCCGGCACATCGACGACTGGCGGGACGAGGAGCCGGGCAAGTTGCTGCACCAGGCGCGCCGGGGACCGCTGTCGGCGCTGGGGATCGATCCGTTTACCGGATACTACGGCGACTGGGCGACCCCGCCAGACTTCCTGGTCTTCCTGGGCCAGTACCTGCTCTGGACCGGCGACATGGCGACGGTGCGGCGGCTGGTGCCGGTGGCCCGGTTGGTCGCGAGCTGGCTCGAGCGGTACGCCGACCTCGACGGGGATGGATTCCTGGAGTACCACTGCCGGTCCGGAGCCGGGGTGAAAAACCAGGGCTGGAAAGATTCCGATACCGCAATAGTCGACGAGTACGGTATGGTCGCGCCGGAGCCGGTCGCGCCGAGCGAGCTGCAGGCGTACCACTACGCCGCGCTGCGCCACGGCGCCCTCGCGTTCGCGGCCGCCGGTGACCGCGCGTATGCGGCCGAGCTGATCGCCCGGGCCGCCCGGTTGCGCCGCCGCTTCCACCCGGCGTACTGGATGCCCGACCTGGGCTGCTACGCCCTCGCCCTCGATGGTCGCAAGCGTCAGGTCCGGTCGGTGAACTCGAACGACGGGCACCTCCTGGCGGCCGGGATCGTGCCGGCCCGGGTGGCCCGGACGGTGGCGCGCCGGCTGCTCGCCCCCGATATGTTCAGCGGCTGGGGAATCCGGACCCTGTCCGCGGATCATCCGGCGTACAACCCGTTCAGCTACCACCGGGGCAGCGTCTGGCCGGTCGAGGCGGGCACGATCGCGGTCGGGCTGGCCCGGTACGGCTGCTGGTCGCAGGTGCACCAGCTCGCCGAGGCGACCTTCGCCGCGGCGGCCCTCTTCGAGGGGCACCGGCTGCCGGAGGTGATCAGCGGGCTGCCGCGCGACGGTCGCTACCCCCACCCGGGCGCGTACCCAAATGCGTGCTCGCCGCAGGGCTGGTCGGCCAGCGCCATCGTCGCCGTGGTGCAGGCGCTGCTCGGACTGCGACCGGCGGCACCCATCCGTACGATCGTCGTCGATCCGCACCTGCCCGAATGGCTGCCCGACCTGACCCTGGAGGGTGTGCAGGTCGGCCGCGCCGTCGTCGACCTGGACATCCGGCGCCGACGCGACGGGCGCACCACCGTGCGGACCCGGGGTGACCGGATCACCGTGCTACGCCTGCCGACCGTGCAGAGCCGCCTGGCCGCCCACCACGGTTGAGCGGTCGCGCGCGTGCCCGGCCACCTACCTGGCTGATCGACCTACCTGGCTCTTCGACCTACCTGGCTCATCGACCTGCCCGCCTAGACGAGCGATCCGGCCACCAGCAGCAGACCGACGTCGACCAGGGCCACCAGCAGCACCGCGCGGAAGGCGGCGCGTGACCGCGGCCGGCGCCACTGCCAGTACCCGCCAACGGCCAGGATGACCGCGGCGGCGCCCACACCGACGAGGCTGGGTACCGGCGGGGGCCCGACGGGTCCGAACGTCAGCAACAGGCTCACCGCCATGACCAGGACGGCGGCGACGGCGGTGCTCGCCGACCGGCCGAGGCGCTGGGGCAGACCTCGCACCCCTTGGCGCAGATCGTCGTCGATGTCAGGCAGCACGTTGGCGAAGTGAGCGCCGGCGCCCAGCGTCGCACCGGCGGCGACCAGCCACCACGGGGGCACCGCGGCGTCGGGTCGGCCGAGGACCACGAACGCCGGCAACGCCCCGAACGACACGACATAGGGCAACGGCGAGGCCGGCGTGAACTTGAGCGGCCAGTTGTAGGCCAGCGCCGAACCGAGGCCGATCGCGGCGACCAGCGCGGCGGAAACGCCGGAGAGCAGGGCAAGGGGTACGGTGGCCACGGCCGCCACCGCGGCCGCCCACGCCACGACCCGGGGCGGCAACTCGCCGCGGGCGAGCGGCTTGTCCCGACGGTCGGCGGCGGCGTCGCGTCCGGCGTCGAGCCAGTCGTTGTGCCAACCCACCGCGACCTGGCTGGCCAGGACTGCGACCGCGACCGCGACCACGCCCGGCCCGTCCCGGCCGGTGGCAAAGGCGAGCGCCGCCGCCCCGGCCGTCACGGCCAGGGTCGGCAGCGGATGGGTCGCTCGGGCGAGCGCCCCGACGACACGGGTCTTCCCCACGCTGTTCAGTCTGCCCGGCCGACCCCGTGTGGTCACGACAGACAATGTCCGCCCAAGATCAGGAAACATCTGCCGAGAGATCGAGACAACGCCCGCCGAAATCGAGACAACGTCCCGTTGGGATCATCGAGACAACCGGCTGAACCGCCCCGGGGTTGGCAGCGGCTCGGTCTTTGGAGAGGATCGAGCGATGTCACGTCCGAGTGCCTACCCCCGTGAGCTGCGTGAGCGGGCGGTGCGGATGGTCGCGGAGCTGCGGCCGCAGTACGAGTCGGAGTACGCGACGATGACCGCGGTTGCCAATAAACTGGGCATCACGACGCCGGAGACGGTGCGCAAGTGGGTACGTCGCGCGCAGGTGGATGCCGGGCAGCGGCCGGGTGTCACGTCGGAGGAGTTGGCGGAGATCAAGCGGCTGCGCCGTGAGGTGGCGGAGCTGCGTCGGGCGTTGGTTATCTTCAGCCGGATGCTCTTGCAGGGGTCGTGAGCTGGGTGTTTGTGTCGTGGACGCTGTCTGAGACGTGGGCGTTGGCGCCGAGCTTCGC
>JADGGF010000372.1 GCA_019690055.1 Micromonosporaceae bacterium | reverse complement strand
GGAGATGCCCAGGGCCGAGGCCCCGATCGGCTCGTCCCGGACCGCGACCGTGGCGCGGCCGAGCCGCGACACCCGGTACCGGGCGTGCAGCCAGTAGCAGAGGCCGGCGACGCCCACGATGACGATGGGCACGACCCACAGCGATTCCATCGGGTCCTGGCCGAACCAGTACCGGGCGGTGATCGAGGGGATGCCGAACATTCCGCCGGTCACCGTGCGGAACTGGATCAGCATGTCGCCCACCACCAGCACGAGGCCGAGCGACATCATCGCCAGCCCGATGACGCCGAGGCGTCCGGCCGGGAACCCCGTCGCGGCCCCCGCGAGCAGGCCGGCGACGGTGGCGAGCAGCAGGGCCAGCCAGAACGGCCACTCGTAGGTGCTCACGAGGACGCCGGTCACGTAGGCGCCGATGGCGAAGGCCGCCCCCTGTCCCAGTGACAGGGCGCCGGCGTAGCCGGTGGTGATGTTCAGGCCGAGTGTCGCGACGGCGTAGACGCATATCAATTGGACAACGTACCCGTGGTACGACTGCGGTCCCCAGGATGCCAGGAGCGCCAGGACGATCCCGGCCATGACGACGCTGTGCAGGCTCGGCGCGGCGAGCAGGCGCCGCGCTGGCGGCGGAAGGGTGTCGCGGACGCGTTCGGCCCGGATCCGTACGGCGGTCGCCGCCGCCGTCGCCGCCTGCGTCGCTCGTTCGCGAAAATCGACCACGTTCATACGGCACGCACCGGGGCAACACCGAAGAAGCCGTGCGGGCGGATCAGATAGACCGCCAGCAGCAGCAGGAACACCGCGACGTTGACGAACAGGCCGCCGATGTAGACGCCTGCCGCCTGGGTCGCCACGCCAACGATGAGGCCGCCGATGATGGCACCGTTGATGCTGCCCATGCCGCCCATGGCCGTGGCCACGAAACCGTAGAAGGTGTACGACATGCCCAGCGACGGCGTGACCGGCTGGGTCGAGGCGACCAGCACGCCGGTCACCGCCGCGACGACCGCGGAGAGAATCATCGCGAGCTGGGAAGCCCGCGCCCGTGAGATGCCGACCGACTCGGCGCCGTCGAGGTCGTCGGCGATCGCGCGCAGTTCCAGACCCAGGCGCGTGCGTCGATAGAAGAGTGTGAGCAGTCCGCCGACGAGCAGCAGCGCCGCGACGGCGGCGGCCTCGGCCGGGGACACCGCCAGGCCCGTGCCGACGATCTCCACCCGTCGGGAGCTCACGCCGTGCCAGAAGTTGCGCGCCTCCCCGCCGTACGGAATCGCGAGGATTTCGGCGAGCACCACGCTGACGCCGAGGGTCGACAGCAACCACGAGACCGAGTGGCCCGACTGCATGAAGGGCCGTACCGCGGCCCATTCGATGGCCAGCGCGATCACCAGCACGACCGCCAGCGCGACCAGGTACGCGAGCCAGACCGGCAGTCCGGCGCCCTCGGCGACCAGGATCGACATCGGCATGACCATGACGAGCTGGCCGTGGGCGAAGTTGATGACGCCGGTCGTCTGAAACAGCGTCGCGAAGGCCACAGCGACCAGTCCGTAGATCGCGCCCGCGGCCAGGCCGGGGACGACGACGGACTGCAGGACGTGTTGCATCCCTACTCCCACCCGGGTCATCAGGACGAGCGGTCTTCCGGGTGGCGCAAAAGATATATATGATTTGCGTGACCGTCAAGGGCCTGGGGGCAGGAACGGTTCGCTTGTGCAGGAAGGCGTCCTTCTTGGGCATTAGGCGTCAAGAGGGCGTCCTTCCTGACACAGCCCAGCCCTGACACAGCCAGCTCGGGCAGGTGGCGAGGAGGTACCGGTGGCGACAGGCGGCGGCCATGACCTGGAAAGGGCCGAGGGGGTGCTGCTCAGCCGGGTGGTCGGCACGACCCTGGTCGTGACCCTGAACCGCCCGGACGTGGCCAACGCCCTCAACGACGAGCTCATGGACGCGCTGGCGGCGCTGTGGCGGGCAGTCGCCCGGGCCCCCGGGCTGCGCGCGGTGCTGCTCACCGGCGCCGGCCGGGCCTTCTGCGCCGGGGCCGACGCGAGCATGCTCTCGGCGCCGCGGACCGAGGTCGGCGACACCGCCGCCGAGGAGTTGGACTTCGTGCCGGGTCCACACCTGTCGATCCCTGTCATCGTGGCGGTCAACGGTGTCTGTGCCGGTGGGGGTCTGCACTTCGTGGCGGACGCCGACATCTGCATCGCCTCGTCGGCGGCCCGGTTCCTCGACCCGCATGTGAGCGTCGGGCAGGTCAGCGCGCTCGAGCCGCTGCACCTGTTGCTGCGGATGCGGCCGGACATCCTGCGGCGCATGGTGCTGCTCGGCCGCCACGAGTCGCTGTCGGCCGAGCACGCCGAGCGGGTCGGCCTGGTCTCCGAGGTGGTCGACCCAGCCGCGCTGCTGGACCGGGGTCTGGCCCTGGCCGAGACGATCGCGAAGAACTCACCCGAGGCCGTACGGCTGAGCCGGCGGGTGCTGCGGACGTTCGAGGAGCGCCTCATCGCCACCGACCTCGACCTGGGCTGGGAGCTGATCCAGCGGCACCGCCATCACCCCGACGCGACCGAGGGGCCACGGGCGTTCCTGGACAAGCGCGCACCCGTTTGGAGGACGTCGTGAGGGTGGTCGATTGGCACCACCGCCCCCGTGTGGTGGGGCCGGACCAGATTGCCGTGTGGCGGGAGCAGGGGTTCGTCACCGACGAGCGGATCGGTTACCTGCTGGAGCACCGGGCCACGAAGTGGCCGGACCGGCCCGGCGTCATCACCGAGTCCGAATCGACAAGTTTCGCTCAGCTCGCCGCCCGGTCGGCCGCGATCGCACGCAGCCTGCTCGAGGGCGGGGTGCGGCCTGGGGACGCCGTGTGCTGGCTGCTGCCGACCGGGGCCGAGGCGGTCGCCGCGGCGGCGGCGATCTGGCGCATCGGGGCGATCAGCAGCCCGATCGTGCCGCTGTACGGCCCGCGGGAGATCCGTAGCGTCCTGGACCAGGTCCGCCCGGCCGGCATCGTCACCTTCGCCACCGATCCTCGGCGCGAGTATCCCGACGAGTTCGATGATGCATTGAAAGACATCTCCCACGCCCCGAGCGTGCGGCTGCTCACCTCCGGTCAGCGAGCCGGCTGGCGGTCGGCGGAGTTCGCGGGGACCGGCGCGCTGCCGGCCGGCGTCGTGCCCGCTGCCCCGGACGACCCCTGCCTCGTGCTGTTCACCTCGGGCACGGAGTCCGAGCCCAAGGGCGTGGTGCACTCCGTGGCGGCGTTGCAGCACGAGCTGCGGACGACCATCTCCGAGTGGGGCGTCACCTTCCGCGATCGCATGGTGATGGCGTCGCCCATGACGCACATCACCGGCCTGCTGCAGGGCTTCATGATCCCGTCCCGGGTCGGGGCCGCGGCGGTGCTGATGCCCCGGTGGGACCCCGGGCTGTGCGTGGACCTCATCGAGCGGACCGGCGCGACCTACATGGCCGGCGCGACGCCGTTCCTGCGCGAGCTGTTGGCGGCCTACGCGGCGGCCGGCCGGGACAGGTCCGCGCTGCGCCAGTACTGCTGCGGGGGAGCCGCCGTCCCGCCGGCGCTCATTCGCAGCGCGCAGGAGCTGGGTATCGCGGCCTACCGGCTCTGGGGCATGACCGAGCTGCCGACCGCAACCACCGCGAACGAGCTTGATCCGCTGGAGCTGCGGGCCGAGACCGACGGGACCCCGGCGCCCGGCGTGTCGCTGCGGGTGCTGGACGACTCCGGCGCCCCGGTCGGGCCGGGTGAGGTCGGCGAGCTGCAGCTGCGAGGTCCCGAAATGATGCTCGGCTATATCCGGGAGGAGTTCAACGAGCGCGCGTTCACACCGGATGGGTGGCTACGGACCGGCGACCTCGGTTGGCTGGGGGCCGATGGCTGGGTCCGGATCTCCGGGCGGCTCAAGGACATCATCAACCGCGGTGGCGAGAAGTTCAGCACGCGGGAGATCGAGCAGGCCCTCGAGGCGCATCCCGACATTCAGGCGGCGGCGGTCGTTGGCGTGCCGGGCGGGCGCCTGGGCGAGCGCATCGGCGCCGCCATCGTCTCGACCCGCTCGGACTGGACGCTGGAGGAGCTCGGCCGCACGGTCACCGGAGCCGGCCTGTCCCGGCACAAGCAACCGGAGCTGTTCCGGATCGTGCCGTCCCTGCCTACGAACGCGACCGGCAAGATCAACAAGAAGGCGCTGGTCGAGCTGCTGGACCTTGATGTCAGCAGGGACCCCGATGTCAGGAGGGACGCCTTGTTGGGCACTACGCGTAAAGAGGGCGTCCTTCCTGACCCGAACCCTGACCCGAACCCTGACCCTGACGCACGCGAAGGCACGGGCGCATGACCCTCCTGTCTGGACGGTCGGTCGTCGTCACCGGGGCTGGTAAGGGATTGGGCCGGGCCTACGCGCTGGCCTGCGCGGCGCACGGGGCGGACGTCGTCGTCAACGACGTTGACGAGCAGAGCGCGTACGACTGCGCCCGTCAGATCGTCGCCGCCGGTGGCCGGGCCGTCCACATTGCTGGGTCGGTCGCGTCGTGGTCCGTGGCGGCCGCGCTGGTCGAGGCCGCGCTGCGCCGTTTCGGCCGCCTCGACGGGCTCGTGGCCAACGCCGGCATCACGCATCACGCGCTGCCCTGGGAGGAGGACGAGTCCGCGCTGCGGCGGATCGTCGAGGTGAACGTGCTGGGTGTGCAGTTCTGCGCCACCCACGCGATGCGGGCCATGGTCAGCCAGGGCACGGGCGGCTCCATCGTCACCGTCGTGTCGGGCGCCCGGTTCGGCATTGAGGGCATGAGCGCGTACGGCGCCACCAAGGGGGCGGTGGCGGCCATGA
>JADGGF010000371.1 GCA_019690055.1 Micromonosporaceae bacterium | reverse complement strand
GCCC
The DNA here is from genome assembly GCA_019690055.1 of Micromonosporaceae bacterium. Taxonomy (GTDB): domain Bacteria; phylum Actinomycetota; class Actinomycetes; order Mycobacteriales; family Micromonosporaceae; genus DATBGZ01. The sequence continues at coordinate 4,856 of JADGGF010000371.1, read as the reverse complement.
TGACCTCACTGTTGCCCGAGACCTGACCGGGGCCTGGTCACACGACCAGGCCCCGGTTTCGTGGTCGGCCCGACAGTAACTCCGGTGCTCGCTCCGCGAGCTGCGCGGAATTCTCAGCGCCAGAACTGGACCAGGTTGAGGCCGTCCCGGATGAGGCCGCGGGGCACGCCGAGGACGTCGGCGACGCCGAGCACCGTGCCCCAGAAGATGTCGCTGACGACGGGCGTGAAGAGGATGGCGACCAGGAGCAGGAACCCGAAGGGCGCCAGGTAGTCGTACACCTTGGCCGTGTCGCCCCGCAGCCAGGGCCGCAGGGCGTTGCCGCCGTCGAGGCCGGGCACGGGCAGCAGGTTCAACGCGGCCGCGGTGAGCTGCAGGAACGCCAGGAACGCCACCGCCGCCCAGAACGTCGGGTGCGCCCGCGTATCGATGCCGATCAGGAACGGCACCGCCAGGACGAGGAGGAACACGACGTTGGCGCCCGGCCCGACCAGGCTGATCAGGCTGGCCCGGCCGCGGCTGCGCGTGGCGTCCCGGTTCACCCACACGGCCCCGCCCGGCAGCCCGATGCCGCCGATGAGCAGGAAGATGAGGGGAAAAACAATCGACAGTAATGGATGGGTGTAGGTGAGCGGGTTCAGCGTGAGGTAACCGCGGGCCGCGACCGAGTGGTCGCCGCTGCGGTAGGCGGTCAGCGCGTGGGCATACTCGTGCAGCGACAACGACACGATCCAGCCGGCGAGCACGAAGAGCAGCACGTTGACCACGGGGCTGCCGTACTCGAGCCAGGCCAGGACGCCGCCGGTCAGCCACAGCGCGACCACGCCGAGGAAGACCGGGGAGGGTCGGAACGCGGCCGTGCGGCGCCTGCCCGCGCGAACGGTGCTCACGAGCCCGCCGGCAGGAGGCTCATCCGGTACTCGACCCGGTCGTCCTCGATCAGCACCGCGGTCACCACGCCCTTGGCGACGAGGTCCCGCCAGGACTGGCCGAGCCACGACTCCGCGTCGGACTGGCTGGCGAACGACTCACTGCCCCCGGCATCCTGGCGACCGTCCTCCGCCTCGTACCGCCACGACCACGCCATGTCTGTCTCCCTCGCCGAACCTGTCGCGGTCCGCCCCGGCGGCGGCTCACGATCCAGGTGGCCACCGCGGCAACGGTCCCGCAGCTAGGGTACGGCGCATGTCCTCCGGGTCCTGGCGGCGCGCGCTCGTGCTGGGCGGCACCCGCTCCGGGAAGTCCGAGCTGGCCGAGCGCATCGTCGCCGGCGAGCCGGCCGTCCGGTACGTCGCCACCGGGCGTGTCTCGGCAACCGACGCGGAGTGGACGCGGCGCATCGCTGCCCACCGCGCCCGCCGGCCAGCCGGGTGGACGACGGAAGAGGTCGGTCACGACCCCTGGCGCCTGCCATCCCTGCTCGCCGAGGCCGACCCCGGCGATGTGATTCTCGTCGATGACATCGGCACCTGGGTCGCGGCGGTGCTGACGGCGGTCGACGAGACGGACCCGGCGGGCGGCCCGCCCGTGGCCCGGATGAGCGGCGAGATCGGGGCCGCGGTGGAGGCCTGCCCGGCCCGACTCGTGCTCGTCAGCGCGGAGGTGGGGCTGGCGCCGGTGCCGCTCACGCCGGTCGGGCGGGCCTACGTCGACGCGCTCGGCGCAACCAACATGGCGCTCGCCGCGGCCTGCGACACCGCGGTGCTGGTCGTCGCCGGCCTCCCCGTTCCGCTCAAGGGCACGCTCTAGGCCGATCCGCCGGCGCCGGGGTCGTACCACGGTGGCGTCCCCAGTCGCCGGGCGGGCGCGCCCGGCGCGATGGGCTACTGATCCTTGGCGACCCAGTCCGGATGGGTGGTCAGGAACTCGAACACCGTCTCGTTCTTGACGGCCCGCAGCAGGTCGAGCATGTCGTCAGTGAGGCACTGATTGCTGGTGCCCGGGATGTCGCAGAAGGTGCCGCCATTGGTCCTGATCATGACGATGTCGTCGGCCCGCAGCGACTTGAGCGTCCACACCCAGTCGAGCAACTCGTGGCCGCCGAGATTCATGGTGAGCAGGTCACCGGCGGCTTCCCGCAACTTGTTGATGGTATTGATGTTGGTGAGGGTGTCGGTGCTCGCCACCTTCTTGACGATGGCCTTGAGCAGTTGCTGCTGGTGGCGCTGCCGGTCGTAGTCGGAGTTCGGCAGGCCGTAGCGCTGGCGCGAGTAGTCGAGGGCCTGCCACGGCTCGAGGTCGCGGCATCCGACCGTGTAGTGGTACCCCGACCCGTACCGCCCACCCGCGGGTTCGCTGGTGTTGAGCCCGCCCCAGAGCGGGATCCCGGAGAAGGTTCCGTCGGGGTAGTAGTGGATCGAGTAGAAGTCGGAATCGACGCACATGTGCACCCCGCCGAGCGCCTCGACGACCTTCTCGAACCCGATGAAGTCGATGGTCGCCCAGCCGTGGAACTCGAGCCCGAGCCCGCCCGGGACGAGGTTGTTGATGGCCCGCATGGTCACCTCGGCGCCGCGGGCCCGCCCCTCGGGACTGAGGTCGGACTCCCGGTCCCACACGCTGGGCCCGGGCCCGGTGACTCTCGTCCCGACGAAGAAGGCGCTGTTGATCTTGCTCGTCCAGTCGTCGGTCAACCCGGTGGTTGGGTAGGCCGGGATCGTGACCTGCGTGTCCCGGGGGAAAGAGATCATGTACACGACGTCATGGGTCGGCGGGATGTGTACCAGCACGATCGAGTCGGCCCGCCGATCGGTCTGGCCCGGAGTATCCGGGTTGTCCATACCGAGCAGCAGGAAGTTGATCGCGCCAGAGATGTCCTTGCCCCGGATGTCCTCGGGGATCGGGGCACCGGCGTTGATGTCGGTGGGCAGAAACAGCCGCTCGATGAGGGGCGGCCCCACCACGATGCCCCCGCTGGCCAGCAGCACCATGGTGCCGAGAACCACGGTGAGCGTGGCCCACAGCGGAGCCTTCGGCTTGCGGGACGGCTTGCCCCCCGCCTGGCCGGAGGGCCGCCGACGCGGCGGGTACGACCGGCCCCCGTTCGACCGGCTCCCGCCCGACCGGTCCTCGTACGACCGATCGCGCGACGGCCGGCCGTCAGACGACCGGCTGCGCGGCCGGACGTCACGGTCGACGTAGCTGCTCACTTCGCTCCTCATCCCCGCGTCCAGCCCGCCACGGGGGCTGCCGCCTTGCGAGCCTACGCGCAACGCCGCAGCCGGGTTGTCCCACCGGGGCCGGCGTACCCGCCGACCACAAGGTCGGGGATCCCGAGCAAACCGACGTTACGGACGACCGGCGCGTCACGGACAGCCGCAGTCGCTGTCCGCGAGTAACGTGGTGCCCGTGCAGCCCACCGCCGATCCCGCCCTGGCCGACACCGCCAGCTCGGCCGACGCGGCCACCGGTGCCGACGCGGGCGCTCCCGGTGACGCGGGCGCCCCGGTCGATGCCGGTGTCCCCCTCGACGCCGGCGCGCTGACGGACGCCGGCGCGGGCGACGCTGACCCCGCCAGGGTGGTCGCGGTTGGCACGGCCTCTGTCCCGCCGGCCTCCGTGTCGACCCCCGAAGCGGAGGTTGTGCGCGCCACGGCCAGCGTCAGCCCCGCCGGTGTCGGTATGGCGAGCGTCGGAATGGCCAGCGTCGCCACGGCCAACATCGACGATGAACGCCCCGAGTTCCTGCCGGGGATCGCGGTGCCGCTCCCCGACGACGGGGCCATCCTCGCCGCCTGGGAACGGCTGTCATCGATCGATATCGGCGTGAACGCGCCGACCATCTCGGGTCTGGGAACGCTCGCCGAGCCGGTCGCCTTCATCGCCGGCGTGCAGGCGCATCCGTACCCTCGGCCGATCCTGTCGACCCGGGTCGTGCTCGTCACCGGCAACCACGCGGGCGGCCTCGTCGCCGGTTCGGCGCCCGACCCGCGCAACTCCGTCCCCCTGCAGCAGCTCGCCCACGCCGCCGGGGCCAGCTTCGTGACGCTGGAGTGGAATCCGGCGGCCAATGCGATCGAGCTCGAGGACGCGATCACCGGCAAGCAGCTGGACGCCGCGATGCGGATGGGCTGGGCGGAGGCGGAGCGCGCCGCCGACGAGGGCATCGAGCTGCTCGTGCTCGCGGCGGGCGGGGCCGGCGCCTCGGCCGCGGCTGTCGCGGTGATCTCCGCGATCAGCGGGTACGAGACGAGCGCGCTGCTCGGCCGGGTGGTCACGCCCGCCGGCGTGTACGACGACAACGCCTGGATGACCCGGGCCCTCGCGCTGCGCGACGCGATGTACCGGGTACGCCACCGCAACGGCGACCCCCGCACGGTGCTCTGCGCCCTGGGCGGGGCCGACATCGCGGGGGCGACGGGGCTGCTGCTCGGCGCCGCGAGCCGGCGCCTGCCCGTGATGATCGACGGTCCGGTCGGGGCGGCCGCCGCCATGCTGGCCAACGACTTCGCGCCCTCGGTGCGGCGCTGGCTCATGCTGCCGGACCACGGGCGCAACGTCGCGGTGATCGTGGCGGCCGAGGCGCTCGAGCTCAAGCCGTGGATGGACCTGTGCCTCGACCTCGGCGAGGGCACGACCTCGCTCGCCGCCCTGCCCATGCTGCAGATGGCGCTGACCCTCGCGGGAGAGGGCGTGCCGGTCGAGCGCCAGCCGCTGACGCGCTTCGACCCGACCACCGGCGCCCAGGTCTTCGTCGGCCACGCTCGCGTCGAGGAGGCCGACGAGCCACCGGCCGAGGAGGAGCCGGTCGCCGAGGAGCCGGCGGCCCCGTCCCCGGCCCTGACCGCCCCGACCACGAGCATCGGTGCGAAGGCCAAGTCGCGGCCGGCGCCCCCCAAGCCGGCCCCCACCAAGTC
>JADGGF010000370.1 GCA_019690055.1 Micromonosporaceae bacterium | reverse complement strand
GTGGGGGACGGCGGGCCGTACGGGTCCGGCGGTGACGCGGGCCCGAAGGACACGCGTCAGCGGGACGTCCGTCAGTAGGTGAGGGCCGGCAGTCCGGGAATGGTGCGTCGGCGGCGGAGCTCGACCTTTCGGGTGCCGTCCCGGAACATCAGGACCCGGGCCAGTTCCCAGCCCGAGTACTCGGCGGCGATGGCGAGTTGCACCGCTGCGGTCGCCCGATCCACGTCGGGTGGGAACCGCAGATGTGCGGTTTCGTAGTCCATCGCGTCATATTGCCCCAACCTGCCCGGCCGGGCCATACCCCAAAGACCCGGGTTGCCGGGCCTTCGGACCCGCAGGCCCGGGACGGAGCGGGAGCACGGCGCGTCCGCGGCCGGAACCGACGGGCGGCGATTGCGCGACGTACCCTCGCCCCCGGCGCGCCACGACCGCCCGGTGCGGAGCGCCGCGGGTCCCGGCCCGTAGGCTGCCGGGGGCGGCCGGCGCGGGCCCGGCCAGGCAGGGAGCGTGCATGAAACTCGGACTGAGCCTCGGCTACCAGACGCCCTGGAGTACCCCCGCCGACCACCTGGCCCTGGCCCAGGAGGCCGAGCGGCTGGGCGTGTCGGTCGTGTGGGTGGCGGAGGCGTACGGCTCGGACTCGCCCAGCATGCTGGCGTGGATCGCCGGCCAGACCAGCCGCATCGACATCGGCTCGGCCGTGATGCAGATCCCGGCCCGGACGCCGGCCGCGACCGCGATGACCGCGGCCACGATCGACACGTTCTCGGGCGGGCGGTTCCGGCTCGGCCTCGGCGTCTCCGGCCCGCAGGTCTCCGAGGGCTGGCACGGGGTGCGCTTCGACAAGCCGCTGGCCCGCACGCGCGAGTACGTCCGCATCGTGCGCCAGGCGCTGGCCCGCGAGATCGTGACCAGCGACAGCGAGTTCTACCGGCTGCCGCTGCCGGACGGCCCGGGCAAGGCGCTCAAGCTGGGCTTCCACCCGCTGCGGGCGGACATCCCCATCTATCTGGCCGCGGTCGGCCCGCGCAACCTCGAGCTGGCCGGTGAGATCGCCGACGGCTGGCTTGCGGTCTTCTTCTCGCCGCAGCACGCGGCGCAGCAGCTCGACCGGATCACGGCCGGCCGGGCGAAGGTCGGCAAGGATCTGACCGGGTTCGACGTCGTGCCGGCCGTGCCGGTGGTGGTCGGCGACGACGTGGCGGAGTGTGCCGAGCTGGTGCGCTGGTACGCCGCGCTCTACATCGGCGGCATGGGCAGCCGCGAGCAGAACTTCTACAACCAGCTCGCGGTGCGGATGGGCTTCGGCGACGCGGCCCGCGAGGTGCAGGACCTCTACCTGGCCAAGCGTCATCAGGAGGCGGCCGCCGCGGTGCCGCTGGAGTTCATCGACGCCACCTCCCTGCTCGGTCCCGTCGACCGGATCGCGGCCCGCATGCGCGACTTTGCCGCGGCCGGGGTCACCACGCTCTCGCTGACCCTGTTCGGGCTGGATCGAGAAACGTCACTCGCACAGCTGCGCGCGGCGGTGCAGGCGTACGAGCGGGCGGGGTTTGCCCCGGATCGAGACGACCCAGAATCCTCGGATCACGACGGACCGGCAGGCACGGAGCGGGAGGCGGCACGGTAGATGGACGGGATCGCGCTGTGGCAGGCGGTGGTGCTCGGCATCGTCGAAGGGCTCACCGAATACCTGCCGGTCTCCTCCACCGGGCACCTCACGATCACCGAGAAGCTGCTCGGCCTGCCGGTCGACAACGTGGCCGTGACCGCGTACACGGCGATCATCCAGATCGGCGCGATCGCCGCGGCGGTCATCTACTTCTGGAAAGACATCATTAAGATCGTCGTTGCGTTCCTCCGCGGGGTCTTCGACCCGCAGGCTCGGCAGGTCGCCGAGTGGCGCCTGGCCTGCGCGGTCATCGTCGGCTCGATGCCGATCGCGGTGGTCGGCTACGCCTTCCGGCACGTGATCGCCGGTCCGCTACGCAGCCTGTGGGTGGTCGCGGCCGGCCTGATCCTCTGGTCGGGCGTCATGGTCTTCGCCGAGCGCGCGGCGACCCACCAGCGCAGCGAACGCGACGTCCGGCTCCGCGATGGACTGATCATCGGGACCGTGCAGATCTTCTCGCTCATCCCCGGCGTCTCCCGGTCCGGCGCGACGATCTCGGCCGGTCTGCTGTGCGACCTGGACCGCGTGACCGCCACCCGGCTGTCGTTCCTGCTGGGCATCCCGGCCCTGGTCGCGGCGGGCGCCTTCGAGGCGATCGAGACCCGGGACGAGATCTCGGCGCACGTGGGCTGGACCCCGACCATCGTGGGGACGGTCGTCAGTTTTATCGTCGCCTATGCCTCGATCGCCTGGCTGCTGCGCTTCGTCTCCCGCAACTCGATCATCCCGTTCGTCTGGTACCGGCTCGCGCTGGGTGCGGCGGTCATCGCCCTGCTCGGCGTCGGCGTCATCACCGCCACCTGAGCCAGCCGAGCGTCCGAGCCCGGGGCTCACCGGCTGAGCCCCGCCGCCCACGGTCCGGCCGGGTCACACCCGGCCGGGCTCGCGCCTCGCTGGGACAGCGCGGCACCCGGTCGATCGCGCCTGCCCTGACCGCGTCCGGGCCGGTCGCACCTGGCCCGGTCGCGCCTGGCCCGATCACGTCCGGCCCGGTCGCGCCTGTCCTGATCGCGTCGGGCCCGATCGCGCCGGGTCGACGGACCGGGTCGCCGCTACTCCTCCTCGGTCGGGGGGTGCTCGTGCAGCCGGGCGAGCACGGTCTCACCGGGCGCCAGCCGGAACGGCTCGTCGGCACCGCTCTCGTCCAGCACCTCGGCCGACAGGGCCACGTCGACCTCAGCCACCATGACGACGCCGTCCAGCGGCTCGAGCTCGGGCACGTCGAGCATGCTCAGCGAACCGTCCCCGGCCTCGAGGAGCTCGATGATCGCTTCGCCCACGGAACCGACCGGCTCCTCGCCCTGGCCGGACTCCGGGCGAACCTCGCGGACCAGGCGCAGCAGCGCCGCCACGCTCGGTACCCGGTAGTCCCGCCGCTGGCGCACCGACACCACGCGCGGGTGCGGGTCGTCCTCGGCAGGCGACAGCGGCGTGGACCCGAGCGTCGTGGCGAATCCGCCGTCGGGGGACTCATCCACGATCTTTTCTACGTCGAACGGCGTGACCTCGTCGTACAGGCTGCTCAGCAGGCGGTCGTAGTCGTACGCCGCGTTGTTGAGCGCGACGTACGCCCGCCACACCGCGTCGTCGTCCGGCGCGCCGTCGCGGCCGGCCACCACGGCGAGATGAGTCCGAGCCGCCTCGATGACGCGCTCCAGCGCGGCCTCGACCTCAGCGGTGCGGTCAGACATGCCAGCTCCCTCCCACGAATTACTCCGGCCGCAATTCGCGGCAGGCTACCGCACCGGGCGCCGGCCCGGTCAGGCGGTCCGGAACAACCGGTCCAGCACCCGCACCCCGAACCGCAACCCATCGATCGGCACCCGCTCATCGATGCCGTGGAACAGCGCCGAGAAGTTCAGGTCCGGCGGCAGGCGCAGCGGGGCGAAGCCGAAGCACCGGATGCCCAGCGTCGAGAAGGCCTTCGCGTCCGTGCCGCCGGAGAGCATGTACGGCACCGGCCGGGCGCCCGGGTCCTCCGCTCGCAGGGCCGCGCTCATCGCCTCGACCAGCGGCCCGTCGAAGGTCGTCTGAATCGGCGGCAGTCGCTCAATAATTTCGATATCGAGATCCGGCCCGATCACCTCGCGGAGCTGGTCGAGGAACCGCTCGTGCTCGCCCGGCACGGTCCGGCAGTCGATGGTGGCGCTGGCCCGCCCCGGGATCACGTTGTCCTTGTACCCGGCCGACAGGCGGGTCGGGTTGGCCGTGTTGCGCAGGGTCGACCCGATCATCGGGGCGAGCGTGCCGAGCTTGGCCAGCGCCGGCTCGGGGTCGTCGAGGTCCACCTCGAAGCCCAGCGCGTCGGCGACCTCGACCAGGAACGCGCGGGCCGGCTCGGTGAGCGTGACCGGGAACCGGTGGCGACCGACCCGCGCGACCGCCTCGGCCAGCGCGGTGACCGCGTTGTCGTCGTGGACCATCGAGCCGTGACCGGGTCGGCCCCGGGCGTGCAGCCGCAGCCAGGTCAGCCCCTTCTCGGCCGTCTCGATGAGGTAGAGCCGCCGGTCCTCGGCCACCGTGAACGAGAAGCCCCCCACCTCACCGATCGCCTCGGTGCACCCCTCGAACAGCTCCGGATGCCGCTCCACCAGCCACTGCGCGCCGTACGCCCCGCCCGCCTCCTCGTCGGCGACGAAGGCGAGCACGAGGTCCCGGGACGGGGTGCGGCCCTCCCGCCGCATCTGCCGGACGGTCGCGAGCAGCATGGCGTCGACGTCCTTCATGTCGACCGCGCCGCGCCCCCAGACGTACCCGTCGCGCACCTCCCCCGACAGCGGGTGCACCGTCCACTCGTTCGCGTCGGCCGGCACCACATCCAGGTGGGCGTGCACCAACAGGGCCGGTTCGCTTCCGGTCCCGCCCGGGAACCGGGTGATGACGCTGGTGCGGCCGGGTGCGCTCTCCAGCACGGTCGGTTCGAGACCGACCTCGGCCAGCAGGGCGGCGACGTACTCAGCGGCGGTACGCTCGCCGGTCGTCGTCGCGGGGTCGCCGGTGTTGGTGGTGTCGATCCGGATCAGCTCCGAGCAGATCCGGACCACCTCGTCGGTGGCCTCAGTGTTCATCGCCCATGTCTACCACTTTCGGGCGACAGTGTGATCAGGCATCGTCGGCCAGCGGCAGCCGTACGGTCACCCGCAGCCCGGGTCCCCGACCGCGCTCACCTGCCCGCTCGGGGCCATCGGC
>JADGGF010000369.1 GCA_019690055.1 Micromonosporaceae bacterium | reverse complement strand
GTGGTCCCGTGCCCGGAGCGACCGGCGTCGCGGGTGTCGCGGGCGTCGCTGGGGCGGCCGGGTCCGCGCCGGCTCCCACCGTGGGCACGGCGTCGGTGCGCGCGACCGCGAGCCCGGTCCGGCCGGTCGGGGCGGCGCCCGTCGTCGGCCCCACCGGCCCAACACCCGTGGGGTCAGCCACCGTGGGCTCGGCCCCGGTTGGGTCCGCGCCCGTGGGGCCCGCGCCGCGACCGGTTCGCGGCGGTGGGGTCTACGGTGCACCGCCGGGCGGCGGGTCGAAGCCGGCCTGGCTCACCGGCTGGCGGGGGCCGGCGATCATCGCGGCGGCGATCGTCGTCATGATCGGGGCGGTCACGGCCGTGGTGCTGTCCCTGGGCGGCGGGGACAAGACGCCCCCGGGCGCGCTGGGCACGGAGACCGGCGACGCCCAGCCCAGCGAGGGTCAGCCGAGCGAGCAGGCCACGTCCGAGCCGCCGCAGCGGCCGGCTGACGAGCAGTGCACGCCGGAGATCATGTCCAACCCCCGCTGGGTCTGCATCACCGGCGCCACCATCGACAACAACGGATTGACGATCACGTACACCTTCGCCGACGGCGGTACCCCCTTCAACATCAACGGCGGCTTCCACGTGCACTTCTACGGTGCGGACGCGTCCGGCGCCACCCCGCCGGATAGCATCATGGGCACGCACGCGAACCAGCGCGGCCAGTGGTACATCGACGACCAGCAGCCCTCGTACCGGCCGGCCGGCTCGCCGGACTTCAACCTGGTTGCGCAGCACCCCAAGGTCTGCGCTCGCATCGCGAACGGCAACCACGGCCTCGTCCCGGACAACTCCGGCAACGGCACCTATAAGACCGGCAACTGCTGGCCGATCACGCGCCTGTGACGCGCCGCCGACTCCGCCCTTGACCTCGTTGATCCAGGGCGGGAAGCGGTGTTGATCTAGGACGTAGGGTGGTGAATTGATCTCCGACCACCACTCTACGCCCTAGATCGTTTGCGGAAAGGGGCCGGCCTCAGCGGGAGTACTGCTGGAAGACCCGGGTGGGGCCGTTCCAGTTGGCGGTGGCCCGATCGTCGATACGGCGGACGAGATGCAGGTGGGCCGCCCGCTCCTCCAGATCCCGGGGATCGCCGTCGATGATGCCGCGCCGGCGCAGCTCGCGGATCGCGTTCTCGACGGTGAGCACGGCATGATCGAGCACCGTGGCCGCGGCGACCTCGGCGTCCCCGTCCCGGATGGCGGCGTACTCGGCGTGCAGCGCGGACCGCTCCTCGGCCATGGCCTCCACAATGGACAAACGCGTAGCCGCCGGCACGAGCCCGGAGAAGCTCTGCAGCAGGGCCCGCAGGTGCGGCGGGGCGACCGCGTCGGCGACCGCACGGCGGAACCGGTCGGCCGCCTGCTCGAACTCGTCGACGTCGGTGGTGCTGGCCAAGGTGTCGTCGATCTCGTCGAGCACCTCGATCAGCTCGTCCGGGCGCCGCGTGGCCGCCCGTCGGAACGCGAGCGCGCTGAGCAGACCGTAGAGGTCGAACGACTCGCGCAGGGTCCCGGCGTTGAACGGGGCCACGAACACGCCCCGGTTGGGGGTGACCCGGATCAGCCCGTCACGCTCCAGTGGGGTCAGCCCGTCGCGCACCGAGCCGCGGCTGACCCCGAGGCTGCCGGCCAGCTCGTCGAGGTCGAGGCGCGCGCCCACGCGCAGCGTGCCGGTAAAGAGAGCGTCGATGAGGTACGCGGTGACGCCGTCACTGGTCCGCGGGCGAGGCATCACGTTCGTGATCCTCCCCGACGGGCGGCCGGTGGGGCAAATCGCGGCGCGCCACGTGCGCGCATCGCCGCACGCCCGCGCATCGCCGCTGGCGGGCTTCGCCACGACCGCCGGCCAGCTGAGCCCGGTCACGCCGCGACCGTGACCGGTTCGTGGCGGACAGGGAAGTTCACCGACCGCGCGATGAAGCACAGCTCGTGGGCCCGGTCGTGCAGGGGCTGCGCGACCGGAATCATCACGGGATCGGCGACCGTGACCCGGGGGCGCAGGACGACCTCGGTGAACTGCCCGGCGCCTCCGGGCTGCTCCGCCAAGGTCCCGACGGCCTCGTCCACATAGGACGTCACCACGACGCCGGCCTCGGCGGCCAAGTGGAGGAACCAGAGCAGGTGGCACTGCGACAGCGAGGCCACGAGCAGCTGCTCCGGGTTCCATCGCGTCGGGTCGCCCCGAAACAGCGGATCGGAACTCGCCGCGATGGCCGGCCGCCCGGGCGCCGCGAGGTCGCAGGACCGGTCGTAGTCCCGGTACCCGCTGGTGCCGGTCCCCCGGTTGCCGGTCCAGGTCACCGTGGTCTCGTACGTATGAATGCGCGTCCGCGTCACGCCGGTTCACCTCCGTCGCTCGGCCGACCAACCCGACGCAACACTCCGCTGGTCAGCAGGTACTGGGCCGCGATGTAGGTCGACATGATCCACAGACCGGGCAGTGGAGGGGCCGGCCGGTCAGCGATGCTCCACACGGCGATCATCGCGTCGGAGACGAAGAACAGCGCTCCGCCCAGGCCCAGCCGCCAGTCCAGCGCCCCGGCCGTGACCGCAGTCGCCGTGAGCAGCACCGCGTACGCCAGCACCGGGATCCGCAGCTCACCCAGGTACGGCCACAGCCAGAGGGTGAGCCCGTCGAGCACCACGAAGTACACAGGCAGGAGGAACCACCGCCGCCTCAGCGCGGCCAGCGCCCCCGACTGTACGAACAGGGTCACGTAGCACACGTGCGCGACGGCGAAGGCGCCCATGCCGGCCAGGAACAGCCCGTCGGTGCCGAGCAGGATGTCACCGGCGGCCGAGCAGAGCAGCGCGGCGACGAGGAGGATCGGCCCGCGCCGGGTGAGCACCCACAGCGCCAGCGACGGCATCAGCAGGACCGTGCTGCTGCGGGCCAGGTCATCGAGCTGCAGCGGTATGGCGATCAGGCGGGCCGCCGACACCACGACGAAAAACCCGAGGGCTGCCCGCGCCCACGAGAATCCGGCCGTACGCCCCGGGGCGGGTGTGGTGGCCGACGATGGTTGTCCCATCCGTGCATCGTAGGAAGATCACGGACTCGCGGCCATGGGCGGCCGCGCACAACCGGGCCGGCCCGTTTCCGTCCGAATTGCTAAGATCGCACCCGGCGCGGGGCGGAGGCTAGCTGCGGCGGATGCTCAGGCCCGTGCCCTCGAAGTCCTCGCAGACGAAGCACGGCTCGCGGGGCGTGCTGGCCGACGGGTCGAACCGGTAGCCGAGCTCGGCGAAGTCGGCCAGGGCCGCGGTGGCGGCCTTGACCCGGCCGACGATGAGCCACCGGGCGAACGCCCCGCGGGCGATCTTCGCGTGCACCGCCACGAACGTCGGCTCGCCGGTCTTGGGGTTCACGGTGAGGAATCGCGGGCTGATCACCCGCGCCGGGTCCACGTGGTCGAGCACCACCTTGCTGTACTCGGCGGCCGCAAGGTTCACGATCGGACCGGTCTTCGGCAACTGCTCGGCGATCGCCGAACCCCAGAATTTATACAGATTCGAATACTTAGTGCCAGGTAGACGCTGCCCCATCTCCAGACGGTAGGGACGGATGCCGTCGTAGGGCCGCAGGATGCCGTACAACCCGGAGAGGATCCGCAGGTGGCGGCTGGCGTACGTCCGGTCCGCGGCGCTGAACGAACTGACCTGCAGTCCACTGTAGATGTCGCCGAGAAAGCTCTCGACCGCCGGCCACTGGTCGACCGGATCGGCGTGCCACGCCGCCAACTGCTCGTGCACGCGAGCGGCCAGGGTCGGCGACAGCTCCATGAGCGTCGCAATCCGCCGCGGGCTCAGCGTGCGCAGCTGCGCATGCAGCTCCACGGCGCGATCGAGCAGCGCCGGCGCGCTGGTCGGGCGACCGCCCGGGGGCTCGGTGCGCATGGTCTTGGACGTGTGGATCAGCACGACCATGCCCCGCACACTACAGTGAACTCGGCGGTGCCCTCCCGACGGCGCACCTGTGATGAGCGGAGGACCACGGATGCGGACGGTGCACCTCGCCAGCGACTCCCGCGAGTACGACGCGGCCCTGGTGTCGCTGTCGGACGCCGTGGACGTCTGCACCGCCGCCCGCCTGCGCAAATGGCTCGTCGTCGGCGGCCACATGGTGAATCTGCACATCCTGCGCTCCGGGCTGCCGCTGCCCCTGCGCCTGACCCACGACTGCGACATCGCGGTCGAGATCCGGATGATTCGGCGGGGCACGCTGCTGGAGAAGCTGCGCGCGATGGGCTATCGCAACCGCGTCTATCCCAACCGGTTCGACCGCACCATCGACGGCCTGACCGCCTCGATCGACCTGGTCGTCGCCTCGTACTCCACCAAGCACATGCCGAACATGGACGCCGACGAGATCGTGGTGGACGGCATGCCGGCCGTGGACGAGGCGCTGGGCCGCGACCCGGTGGTGCTGCACGTCATCGGTGACCGTACGGACGGCGTCCGTATGGAGACGACCGTCCGCATTCCCGACCTCATGAGCGCGATCGCGATGAAGTCGTTCGCGGTCGCGGAGCGGCCGTACGCCAATGACGCGATCGACCTGGGGCACCTGCTGCTCGTGGCCGAGGCCGACGGACAGACGTCGTGGCCGCGGGGCAAGGCCTACCGGGTGGCGGCCGTGCAGCTCGCCGCCCAGTTCGACTCCCCCGGCACCGCCCTGCCCCTGGCCAGCGAAGACCCGGAGATGCGGGAGCGGCTGCGCCAGCTCACCCGGTCCCTGACGGCCCGCTGACGCCGTCAGGCCCAGGCGCCTCCGGGGCTTCCGGCCAGTCTCTTATACACAACTCCGAGCCCACGAGCCTCGA
>JADGGF010000368.1 GCA_019690055.1 Micromonosporaceae bacterium | reverse complement strand
GCCCCGTGCCGACCCCAGCACGTGCTAACCCCACCACGTGCTAACCCCGCCGCGTACTGACCCCGTCACACACCAATCCACCCGACGATCTTGGCCGAGGTCGCGCGACGGGATATCGACGATGACGGTTCGGCCAAGATCGCGGGTGGTGGTCGGGTCAGCCGACCACGCTGGTGGCGTCAGTTGACCCCACTGATCGGGTTACTCGACGGGGATGATCGGGGTTAGTGGACCACGTACAGGAGGCGGTTCGGGGAGCCGGAGCCGGGGCTGGTGACGACACCCGTGGTGGCGTTGCTGACCAGGTAGTTCGTCACCTGGCTGGGGCTCCAGGTCGGGTTCGCCGACAGGACCAGCGCCGCCGCGCCCGCGACGTGGGGAGACGCCATCGACGTGCCGCTGATCGTGTTCGTGGCCGTGTTGCTGGTGTACCACGCGGAGAGGATGTTCACCCCGGGCGCGAAGATGTCCAGGC
Organism: Micromonosporaceae bacterium; assembly: GCA_019690055.1. GTDB lineage: Bacteria > Actinomycetota > Actinomycetes > Mycobacteriales > Micromonosporaceae > DATBGZ01. Next base: position 4,403 of record JADGGF010000368.1, on the reverse strand, counting down.
AGCTGCCGTAGTTGGAGAACGACGCACGGGCGTCGGTGCTCGTGGTCGCGCCCACGGTGATCGCCGACGGCGCCCGGGCCGGGGACGAGTTGCACGCGTTCGCGTTGGAGTTGCCCGCCGCGACGACGTAGGTCACGCCGGAGGCGACCGAGTTGGCCACGGCGTTGTCGATCGCGGTGCTCGCGCTGCCGCCGAGGCTCATGTTCGCCACAGCCGGCTTCACGGCGTTGCTCGTGACCCAGTTGATGCCCGCGACCACGCCGGAGGTCGTGCCGCTGCCGGAGCAGTTGAGCACCTTCACGGCGACCAGCCGGACCTCCTTGGCCACACCGTACGTCGATCCGCCGATCGTGCCGGCGACGTGCGTGCCGTGGCCGTTGCAGTCGGTGTTCTGCCCGCCGGCGAAGTTGGCCCCCCACGTGGCGCGGCCGCCGAACTGGTTGTGCGTGATCCGGATGCCGGTGTCGATCACGTAGACCCGAACGTTGGACGCCGTGTTCGGGTACGTGTAGGTCCCGCTCAGCGGACGGTTACGCTGATCGATGCGGTCCAGACCCCACGGCGGATTGGTCTGCGTCGCCTCAAGCGTGATCACCCGGTCCTGCTCGACGTAGGCCACCGACGGATCGGCGGCCAACCTCTTCGCCTGGCCTGGGCTCATCGTCACCGAGAATCCCGTCAGCGCCGCGTCGAAGACCTCGCCGACCGATCCGCCGTACCGGCCGGCCAGTCCCAGCGCCTTACCGCGGACGCTCTCCTTCGCGCGGGCGGTACCGGCCGCCCCCACGACATCGGACTTCAATACCACGAGGTAATGACCCTCGATCGCACCCGGTGCCGCTTCACCGATGATGTCGCCAATCGGTGCCGCATTGGCGGGGCCCGCCGCGCCGAGCGTGACGGCCGCCGCCACCGCGGTCACGGTCGCCAGCAGCAACGCTCGCCGGCCCATTCGAGGAAGACCAGACATTCCTCACTCCTCAACGTGCAGGCACGCCGGACCGCAGGGTCTCCGCGGTCCCGCCGCGTGCGACCTATAGTGAGGCGATGATAGATAGAGAAGCCTGGTTTCCGTATCTAGGGAGATCCCTTGTATTCAAGAATTGATCAATGATCAAGCTTTGGACGCCGCCGAGCGCAACCCGCACGCAAACCCGCAAAAAGGTCCGGCGTCGTCGTCGGCTCAGCGTTCGGTCAGGCCATGCCGGGCCATCACCCGGGATGCCGTGGCCTCGAAGTCACTGCCGTACTCCAGCTTGCCCGCCTAGCCCTCCGGCACCTCAAACGCGATCTTGCCGCTGATTAGCGACCTTCCGACTGGTCGAGCGTGTCGATCAACGTCGGCTCGTCGCCGAAGCCGAAGAAGCTCACATCCGCCGACCGACCGACTTCGTCGATGTGCTCAAAATGAGACTTTGTGATGGACTCAAAATCAAACAGAGCGTTCAACTCGGCCGCGAGGAGGCCAGCCTCGGGCTCTGGTCGGGTTCGTTGTGCGGACGGAGTGCACTGGTCCGTCCATCGCCTCCGCACTCCGTCGGCGGGCCCGCTCGGGACTGGTCGGGCCTCTGTATCGTGTGAGCGGCTGACGAGTGCGCTGATGGTCTGTCCACTATGACCGTTGGACAGGCGTGGAGAAGTGCCGGCGGCGGGGGAGGTGTGCGGCAGTTGGTGACCCGTGACGAGGCGGTGCGGCTGGCCCGGGCATGGTTCTCGTCAGGCCAGCCACTGGCGGACGATGCGGAGCTCGGCGTCCATGAATTCGATCTCGGCTACGTCATCTGGGTGGTTGTGCCCGCCCCGCCACCGGGCCAGATTCCGGCCCAGGTCGGCGGAGTGCGGGTCGTGGTCGACGGAACCACCGGCGAGATCAGTTCCTGGCCCATGCTGCCCGTCACGTACGTAGCCGACCAGTACCGCCTGACCCAGGCGGCCAAACAGCGGTTTCCCGCCGACGTCTATGCCGACATCACCGCCGCCGGATGGTTTCCCGGTCGCGACGTCAGCGCCTCCGTACGAGCCTGGTTGGACCGCACCGGCCTCGAACGCGAACTACCCATCTTCGACGCCGCCTGGAAGGCGCTGGCCGAATTCGGCCAACTCACCATCCCGCAACGGGGGCCCGGCGGACGACCCGGCGGGGGGTTCCCGACCACGTTCTACCCCGCTCGTTACGCGCCGACGACGGAGGAGATCCTGGACCTCTCACACGAGCTGGGGATTCCCCTGTTTCCCATCGCCGGCCATGAGGACGGCCCGAGTCACATCGTCATCAACGAGCGGGGTCGTGTCTTCCTGCTGCATGACGTTGGCGAATTCTTCATCGCTGACACGTTCGACGAGGCGGTCGCCTGGATGGTCCGCGGCTGGGACACGCCCCCCATAGATCTCTACGACGACCGTTGGCGCTGAGCGAAGCTGATGGCGTCGCTCGCGGCCCGCGAGTCCGACGGGGACTCCGGGAGTCCAGCCACCGCATCTGGCCGGCGCTCCACTCGCACTGCTCCCCCAATCGTTCCCCGACCGTTGCCCTATATCATGGCGGACATTATATTGGTACCATGAGCATGAGCGAGCCGACGTTCTTCGTCCTCACCGCGCTAGTGGGTGAACCGCGGCATGGGTACGGGATCGTGGGCGAGGTGGACCAACTCTCGGGCGGTCGGGTCCGACTGAAGGTCGGCTCCCTGTACGGGATTCTCGACCGCCTGGTCGGCGAAGGGCTCGTCGAGCTCGATCGTGAGGAGGCGTACCAGGGGCGCTTGCGCCGCTACTACCGCATCACCAATGCCGGTCTGGAAGCGGTCCGAGCCGAGGCCGCTCGCCAAGCCGCCAACGCCCGCGCCGCCAGCCGGCGATTGCGATCGATCAATCTCCAACTGGGCGAGGCATCGTGAACCCGGACCTGGAACGCCGCTACCGGCGCCTGCTGCGCCTGCTGCCCGCCGGCTACCGCCAGGGGTGGGAGGAGGACATGGTCAGCGCGTTCCTGCACAGCACGGTGGGCCGCCGCATCGACCGGCCCCCGCTCGGCGAGCGGTTGAGTGTGATCGCCCTGGCCGTACGTCTGCGGCTGGCCGGCCAGCACGCGTCGCCCCAGGCGCAGGTGTGGTACCGGGCCCTCGATACCTTTGCGCTGCTCGCCCTGCTCACCTGGGCGCTTTATGCCACGGTCGGGATAGCGGCGATGATCGGCACAAGCCTGTGGGCCACCGTGGTCTACCCGCAGGCGATCATCGGCCTCCTCGCCGTCTGGGGCACGGTCGTGACCGGCCCACTCTGGATCGCCGCGTTCGTGTGCCACGCGCTGGGCCGTCTGACCGTGGCCCGCGCGCTCGTCCTGGTTGTTGCCGGCCTGACGGTCGCGGTACCGCGACGTCTCGACCAGGCCCGGACCCGTCTGATCGGGGGACGGTGGCGTCGGCCGGTGACCTGTCGACGCCACCGTGACGGGGCCGGCCGACACCGGACCTGCGGTCAGTCAGCAACAGGTCAGTCCACGCAGGACATCCGTCCGGCCGGGTCGGTGACGGGGCTGCCCGCGTAGGGCATCATGCGTCGTGTGAGCTCGCTACCCCCCGACGCCGTGATCGGCTCAGCCGTCGTCATCGGCGTCGACGGGTCGGGACGTACGCACCGGCTGGGCCAGATCGCGGCGGCCGCGGCGGGGCGGGGAGTGATCCGGGTCAACCCGCCGACCGGGGACGTAGCCCAGCTCGACGCCGACCTCGCCGCCGCGGGCGAGCGCCTCGTGCTCGTCGACAACGCTCACCGGCTCACCGAAGACCAGGCCGCGCGGCTCGTGGCGGCGGCCCGGCGCGGAGTCACCCTGGTCATCGCCCGGCGCCCGACGATTCCGACGCGCACACACGCTGAGCTCGACGAGGCGGTGGGCGGTCACGTGGAGCAACTACGACCGCTCGACGAGACCGGGGTCGCCCGCATGCTGAGCGCGCGGACCGGACGCGCGGTCTCCCCCGACCACGTCGCCGACGTGTGGGCGAGGTCGGGCGGACTGCCGGCGATCGTGGCCGCGCTGGCCGAGGCGCCCGCCGACGGGCCGAACCCGTCGCTCGTCGCCCGCATACATCGGCGTCTCGCCATGCTTCCGCCGCCCGTGGCCGCGCTGGCCAAGCTGCTGGCGCTGCGGCTCGACCTGCCGGACGCCGTGCTGGCGGCTGCCGCGAGGCTGGACCCGTCCGAGCTCGGCCCGGCGATCCGGGAGTTGACCGACCAGGGCATGATTCTCCTCGGTGCCGAGACGATAATCCCGGCGGTCGCCGACGCCCTGGTGGCCGACCTCCCGGCGGCGGAGCGCCGGCGGGTGCACGAGTCCGTCGCGTCGGCGCTCGTCGCCGGCCGGGGCGATCCGCCGGCCCCCGCCGCCCACCGGCGGGGCGCCC
>JADGGF010000367.1 GCA_019690055.1 Micromonosporaceae bacterium | reverse complement strand
CTGCTGCCCGAGGGTGGAGACCCCGCGCTCGAAGCCGAGGGTCGCCATGGCGACCCGCCACCCGTTGCCGGCCCCGCCCACCACGTTGTCGGCCGCCGTCCGGGCGTCGTCGAAGAACACCTCGTTGAACTCGGCCGTGCCGGTGATCTGGCGGATGGGACGGATCTCGATGCCGGGCTGATCCATCGGCACGAGGAGGTAGGACAGCCCGCGGTGGCGTTGGCTGCCCGGTTCGCTGCGCACGAGCATGAAGCACCACTGGGCCAGATGGGCCAGCGACGTCCACACCTTCTGGCCGTCGATGTGCCACTCCCCGTCGCGCAGCTCGGCTCGGGTGCTGACGTTGGCGAGGTCGGAGCCGGCGTTCGGTTCCGAGTAGCCCTGGCACCACAGCGTCGTGCCGGTGCGGATTCCCGGGAGGAACCGCCGACACTGCTCGTCGGTTCCGAAGGCCAGCAGCGTCGGGGCGACGAGCTGCTCACCGATGTGGCCCAGCCGGCCCGGCCCACCGGCGCGGGCGTACTCCTCGTGGAAGATGACCTGCTGGGCGAACGTGGCGTTGCGTCCCCCGTACTCGACGGGCCAGCCGATGCCGATCCAGCCGGCTTCGCCGAGGCACTGCTCCCACTCGATGCGGGCCGGCACCTCCTCGTGTTCGTGGCCCGGGCCGCCCCGCCCCCGGATGGCGGCGAAGCGACCATTCAGCTCGCGCTCCAGCCAGGCGCGTACCTCGGCCCGGAACGCGGGATCGTCCCCGGGGAGCGACCCGTTCATGCGCCGTAGACCGCTTCCGGCGCGGGAGCCTCGGCGACGAGCTTGGTGACCACCGGCGTGAGCTCCGCCGGGTCCCACCGCCCGTCCTTGGTCACGGGGACGCCGTGACGCCAGCCGTCGGCGACCGAGATCTGTCCACCGGAGACCTCGAACACGCGCCCCGTCACGCCGCCACTGTGGTCGCTGCCCAGCCACACGACGAGGGGGGACACGTTGGCGGGATCCATGGCGTCGAAGCCGCTCTCCGGTCGGGCCATCTGCTCGGGAAACACGGACTCCGTCATCGCCGTCCGGGCCGAGGGGGCGATGGCGTTGACCGTGACGCCGTAGCGGGCCAGTTCCACCGCGGCGATCTGGGTCATGACCGCGATGCCCGCCTTGGCGGCCGCGTAGTTGATCTGCCCGACGCTGCCCATCAGGCCCGCCCCCGACGAGGTGTTGACGACCCGCGCCGCTACCGGGTCGCCCGCCTTGGCCCGGTCCCGCCACCAGGCCGCCGCGTGGCGCAAGGGAGCGAAGTGGCCCTTGAGGTCGACCGCCAGGACCGTGTCCCATTCTTCCTCTGTCATATTTACCAGCATCCGATCGCGGTTGATGCCGGCGTTGTTGACCAGCGTGTCGAGCCGGCCGTACCGGTCGACCGTCGCCGCGATGAGTTCACGGGCGTAGTCCCAGTCGGCCACGCTGCCGATGCTCGCCTCGGCGTGGCCACCGCTGGCGCGAATCTCGTCGACGACGGCGTGCGCGCCCTCGGTGACATCGTTGACCACGACCGTCGCGCCCTGCCGGGCGAACTCGAGGGCATGGCAGCGGCCCAGCCCTTGGCCGGCCCCCGTCACGATCACGACCCGTCCGTCGCAGATCCCACCAGCGGGCATTGCGGTCCTCCCACGGAACACGAGGTCAGGCCAGCTTAGCTGACGCTACCAAGCGCTTGCTAGGGGTAGGCGGGGGTCGTAGGCTGCCCTCATGACGATCTCGACACGCATGGTGGAGGACCACATCCTGGCCGTCACCATGGACCAGCCGCCGGTCAACGCCCTGCCGGTGGCCGACTGGTTCGCGATCGCGGCGGCGATGACCGACGCCGGGGCCAACCCCGACGTCCGAGTCGTCGTGCTCCGCGCCGAGGGGCGCGGCTTCAACGCGGGCGTCGACATCAAGGAGCTGCAGCGGACCCCCGGGTTCGCGGCCCTGGTCGGGGTGAACCGGGGCTGTCACGCGGCGTTCAAGGCGATCTATGAGTGCCCGGTGCCGGTGATCGCGGCCGTGCACGGGTTCTGCCTCGGCGGCGGCATCGGCCTGGTCGGCAACTGCGACACCATCGTCGCCAGCGAGGACGCCTACTTCGGGCTGCCGGAGGTCGACCGCGGCGCGCTGGGCGCCGCCACCCACCTGCTGCGCCTGGTGCCCCAGCACATGGCCCGGACGATGTACTACACCGGCACCAACGTCAGCGCGGAGGTGCTGCACAGGCTCGGGTCGATCTGGCGGGTCGTGCCGCGCGACGAGCTCGACGAGACCGCGCTGCAGGTCGCGCGCCAGATAGCGGCGAAAGATACGCGTGTGGTGCGAGCGGCCAAGGAGGCGCTCAACGGCATCGACCCGGTCGACGTCAACCGCAGCTACCGGTTCGAGCAGGGCTACACGTTCGAGCTCAACCTGCTGGGCGTCGCCGACGAGCACCGCGACGAGTTCGTCCGCACCGGCAAGCCCCTGGCCACCTGACCGGTTCGCGCTGCCCGCCTCTCACGCTGATCGGCCCGTCACGCCGACCGGCCCGTCACGCTGTGCGCTTCTCGTGCTGACGCCCCGCTGTCCCTGGCCGCCGTCCCAGGACATTTATAATTCTCTATAACTGATTGCGCGCCCGATCGTGCCACTGGTGACGTACGTATCGCGGGGCGCGACCGTTCTTTCCTTGGGCCGTGGGCGACTGCTATGGTCATTCGCGAAACCAACCAAGCGCTTGCTCATGGAGGCTCAGTGCGCGACAAACGGATGACCGAGGACGAGGTCGTCAGTCGCCTACGCTCGGGAATGACCATCGGCGTGGGTGGTTGGGGATCGCGTCGCAAGCCCATGTCGCTCATCCGGGCTATCCTCCGCTCGGACCTCAAGGACCTGACCGTGGTCACCTTCGGCGGGCCGGATGTGGGCCTCCTGTGCGCGGCCGGCAAGGTGCGCAAGCTGGTCTTCGGTTTCGTCTCCCTGGACACGATTCCGCTGGACCCCCACTTCCGCCGGGCGCGGCAGACCGGGGCGATCGAGGTGGCCGAGTTCGACGAGGGCATGCTCCAGTTGGGCCTCTACGCCGCGAGCATTCGCATGCCGTTCCTGCCGACGCGCGTCGGTCTCGGGTCGCTGGTGCTCGACGCCAACCCGGACCTGCGCATGGTGGCCAACCCTTACGGCAAGGGTGAGTTCGTGGCGATGCCGGCGCTGCACCTCGACGTCGCGCTGGTGCACATGAACCGGGCCGACGCCGCGGGAAACGCGCAGTACCTCGGCCCGGACCCGTACTTCGATGACCTGTTCTGCGCCGCGGCCGAGCAGGCGTACGTCTCGTGTGAGCGCATCGTGGACACCGAGGAGCTCACGCGGCACGCGCATCCCTCCACCGTGCGCATCTCGCGCATGTACGTCACCGGTGTCGTGGAGGCCCCCAACGGAGCGCACTTCACGTCGTGCGTGCCCGACTACGGCCGGGATGAGGCGTTCCAGCGGCGCTACGTGGAGGCGGCGGCCGATCCCGCGTCCTGGTCGGCCTTCGTCCGTGAGTTCCTCAGCGGCGACGAGGCCGATTACCAGCGGGCCGTCGCTGCGCTCGCCGCCCCTGCCGCCAAGGAGTCCTGATGTCGCCAGCACCAGCCGATCGGGCCGAGATCTGTGTCGTCGCCTGCGCGGAGGCGTTCCGGGGTAACGGGGAGATCCTCGGCGCCCCCATCGGGATCGTGCCCATCATCGGGGCCCGGCTCGCTCGCGCGACATTCGAGCCCGACCTCCTGCTCACCGATGGCGAGGCGCACCTGGTGTACGGCACCTGGCCCGTGGGCGAGCCCCCCTCCGGGGCCACCGAGGGCTGGCTGCCCTACCGGGCCGTGTTTGACGTCGTCTGGTCCGGTCGCCGCCACGTCATCATGACGCCGAGCCAGATCGACTCGTACGGCAACACCAACATCTCGGCGATCGGTGACTATGCCCGGCCGACGGTCCAGTTGTTGGGCGTACGCGGTGCGCCCGGCAACGCCGTGAGCCATCCCACCAGCTACTGGGTGCCGAAGCACTCGCGGCGGGTCTTCGTGCCGAGGGTGGACTCGGTCTCCGGCGTCGGCTGGGACAATGCCCGCAAGGCGGGCCCGGCCGCGACCGAGTTCATGGACCTGCGGGTGGTCATCACCGACCTCGGCGTCTTCGACTGGGAGACCGAGACCCGCCAGATGCGGATCCGGTCGGTGCACCCAGGGGTGACGGTCGACGAGGTGCTCGCCGCCACCGGTTTTCCGCTGATCGTCGGCGACGAGGTCCCGACCACCCGGGAGCCCGATGAGACCGAGTTGCGGCTCATTCGCGAAGTCATCGATCCCCATGGTGCGCGCTACCGGGAGGTAAAGGTGTGAGCGAGGTGGCGGTTCACCCGGCCCTGCGGACCCGAGCGGTCGAGCTGTTCGGGGTCGACTATCCCATCGTCCAAACGGGAATGGGCTACGTCTCGGACGCCCGCCTGACCGCGGCCACGTCGGCCGCGGGCGGCCTGGGGATCATCGGCAGCGGGCTGATGTCCTACGACGAGCTGGCCGACGCGATCGCCCAGGTCAAGGACCGCACCGACCGCCCGTTCGGCGTCAACGTACGCGCGGATCAGCCCGATGTGGCCAAGCGCATTGATCTCATGATCCGCTCGGGCGTACGCGTCGCGTCGTTCGCGCTCGCCCCGACGGAGGCACTCATCAAGCGGTGCAAGGACGGCGGCCTCGTGGTCATGCCGTCCATCGGGGCCAAGCGGCACGCCGAGAAGGTGGCGGCGTGGGGCGCCGACATCGTGGTGGTGCAGGGGGCCGAGGGCGGCGGGCACACCGGCCAGGTGCCGACGAGCCTCTTGCTGC
>JADGGF010000366.1 GCA_019690055.1 Micromonosporaceae bacterium | reverse complement strand
CCCACCCCCACGGCGCCCGCCCGTCCGTCCCGCCGTCGGCGGTGGCCGCGAGTCGTGATTCCCCTCGGTGTGGTCGCCCTGTTCTGGGTCGTGACGCTTGTGGCCCACGTCTACCAGGAGCCGAGGTTGGCCGACGCGGGCACCCTTTCCCCGCTGGGTACGGGACGTCACGGGTCGAGCCAGCTCGCGGAGCTGCTGCGCGCGCGGGGCGTCACGATCGAGCGGGTCACCTCCTCCCGGGCCGCGCTGGAGGCCGCCCACGGCCGCGACGCGACCATCCTCGTGCCGGCGCCGGACCTGCTCGACGGGCGGCTGGTGCGCGGCCTGATCGGCGACCCGGGCGAGCACCGCATCGTGATGGTCAAGCCAGGCCTGTTCGGCGTGGCGAGCAGCGGCCTGCCGACCTGGGTGGCGGGCAGTCGATGGGCGTCGACCGTGGTGGAACCGGGCTGCGTCCGGACGGAGGCGCGGGAGGCCGGGCCGGCTGCGGTGTACCGCACCCGGTACGTGGGAACGAGCCTGCCCATCCGGTGTTACGGCGACAGCCTGGTCGGGGGCCGCGTGCGCGACGTCGAGGTCCTGCTCGTCGGCGCCACCGATCCCTTCCGCAACGACCGCATCGGGGAGGTGGGCAACGCGGCGCTGGTGACCGGGCTGCTGGACCGGTACGAGTTGGTGATCTGGGTCGACGTGCACGCCACCGAGCAGCGGCCACCGCGCGTGGACTTCTCGTTGCCCGAGTACCGTCGCGGGGAGCTGGACCGCACCCAGACGGGCTACCCGTTGCTGGACGCCTTCCCGGTTCAGCTCTGGGTGGTCGTTGTGCTGCTGGTCGGCACGGGCGTCCTGCTCGCCGTCGCGGCGGCTCGACGGCTCGGCCCACCCGTGCCCGAGCCCCTGCCGGTGGTCGTGCCCGCGGCCGAGGCGGTGACCGGTCGGGGCCGCCTGTACCAACGCATCCGGGCTCGCCCGGCGAGCCTGGCGACGCTGCGGGCCGGTGCGATTGCGCGATTGGCCCGCGCGATCGATCCGCTCGCCCGGACCCCGGAGCACGGACTGGACGCTGCGGGCCCTCGCCGGGACGCGTTCGTCCGGACGATCGCCGCCCGCTCGGGCCTGCCCGAGGCCACGGTCGCCACTGTCCTGTTTGGACCGGTGCCGGCCGACGACGAGGGGTTGGTGGTCGCGGTGGCCGACCTCGACCATCTCGTCGCGACGGTTCTCAACCCGCCGGGCACCCGTGCCGACGGCTCTGCCACCCAGAACCGGTCTTCCGCTCAGTACCGGCCCTCGGAACCAGGAGGATCACCGTGACCTACTCACCGCTGTCCAACCCCCCGGCCGCCGGGACGGCCACGACCCTGGCGCCCCCGTCGCAGGCGGACGCCAACGCCGCCCGCGACGCCCTGGGACGGGTCCGGTCCGAGATCGCCAAGGTGATCGTCGGCCAGGACGCGACCGTCACCGGTCTGGTGCTGGCGCTGATCTGCCGGGGTCACGTGCTGCTCGAGGGCGTCCCGGGCGTGGCGAAGACCCTGCTCGTCCGCACGCTGGCCGCGGCGCTGGCGCTGGACACCAAGCGCATGCAGTTCACCCCGGACCTGATGCCCAGCGACGTCACGGGATCGCTCGTGTTCGACGCCCGCGCCGCAACGTTCGAGTTCCGGCCCGGGCCGGTCTTCACGAACCTCTTCCTCGCCGACGAAATCAACCGGACCCCGCCGAAGACCCAGGCCTCGCTGCTGGAGGTCATGGAGGAGCGTCAGGTGTCGGTGGAGGGGACGCCGCGCCCGCTGCCCGAGCCGTTCCTGGTGGCGGCGACCCAGAACCCGGTCGAGTACGAGGGCACCTATCCGCTGCCCGAGGCGCAGTTGGACCGGTTCCTGTTCAAGCTCACCGTGCCGTTGCCGACGCGCGACGAGGAGTTCGGGGTGCTGCGGGCTCATCACAACGGCTTCGACCCCCGCGACCTGAGCAGCGCCGGGGTCACGGCCGTGGCCACCGCGCAGGATGTGGCCGCGGCCCGCGCGGGCGCGTTGGGTGTTCAGGTCGCCGACGGCGTGCTGGCCTACATCGTCGATCTGTGCCGGGCCACGCGCACGGCGCCGTCGGTCGAGCTGGGCGCCTCGCCCCGGGGCGCGACGGGACTCCTGAACGCCGCCAAGGCGTTCGCGTGGCTCTCCGGCCGGGGCTACGTCACGCCGGATGACGTCAAGGCGGTGGCTCGTCCGGTGCTGCGCCACCGGATGCGGCTGCGCCACGAGGCGGAGCTGGAGGGCGTCACCGCCGACGCCGTGCTCGAGTCGTTGCTCGCCACCGTTCCCACCCCTCGCTGATGATCACGTGGCGGGTCGCCGCGCTGTTCACCGTGGTGGGTGTCGCGGCCATCCTTATCGTTGAATTCTTCGACGCTGGGCCGTGGTGGGCGCCGGCCGTGGCCGCCGGCGTGGTCGCGTTGCTCGTCGGCCTGGACTGGTTGGTCGCCGCGCCGGCGGGCGAGGTCGAGTTGCGCCGCGAGGGTCCGACCCAGGTACGTCTGGGTGACTCGGCGACCGTGACGCTGTACATCACCAACGCGTCGGTCCGGCCACTGCGGGGCGTGGTCCGGGACGCGTGGGTGCCGTCGGCGGGCGCGGCCGGACCGTACGCCCACGCGGTGACGCTCGACCCGGGTGAGACGGCGGCGGTAGAGACCGTACTGACCCCGACGCGGCGCGGCGACCGGTCGGCGGTGCGGGTGACGATCCGCTCGTACGGGCCGCTCAGCCTGGCGTTCCGGCAGACCACCCGGCGTTGGTCGGACCAGATCACGCCACCGTGGACAGTGCGAGCGCTGCCCGAGTTCCCGTCCCGCCGGCTGCTGCCGGAGAAGCTCTCCCGGTTGCGGATCATCGAGGGCCAGGTGGTGACCCGGGGCCGCGGCCAGGGCAGTGAGTTCGACTCGCTGCGGGAGTACGTGGTCGGCGACGACCCGCGGGGCATCGACTGGCGGGCCAGCGCGCGTCAGCAGCACCTGGTCAGCAAGCAGTGGCGGCCGGAACGCGACCGACGGGTGCTGTGCGTGCTCGACACCGGGCGAACCAGTGCCGCTCGTATCGAAACCGGTGACGGTCTGTTCCACGAGGAGCGGGAGTCGGCCGGGGTTCCCCGGCTCGACCTGGCCATCGATGCCGCCCTACTGCTGTCCAGCGTCGCGGCGCACGCCGGCGACAAGGTCGATGTCCTGGCCGTCGACACGGCCACCCATGTGAACGTGTCGGTGGGTTCCAAGCGGCATCTGAACAAGCTGCACCGCGCCCTGGCGGCGGTCCAGCCCGCGCTAGTGGAGACCGACTTCGGCCGGGTGGTCTCCGAGGTGCTGGGGACCGAACGCAAGCGCGCCCTCGTGGTCATCTTCACCACGCTCGATCCGGGTGCGCTCGGGGAAGGGCTGATCCCCGTGCTGCCGACCCTCGTGGCCCGGCACACGGTGCTCGTGGCGGCCGTGCACGACCCGGCGCTCGACGCGCTCGCGGCCGGGCGGGGCGACGCGGCGGCCATCCACACCGCAGCCGCGGCCGAGCGCGGGCTGGCCGAGCTGCGCCGCGTCCGGGCCGCGCTCACCCGCCATCGGGTGTCCGTTGTGGACGAACCGGCCCAGACCTTCGCCTCGGCGGTGACCGACCACTACCTCGCGCTCAAGGCGACCGGTCGTCTGTAGGGCCGGCGCCGACCACGACGTCCAGCGGTCGCCGCCGGGCCACGACACCGGTCGCGCCGCAGGTGCACGATCTTCTGCTCCGCCCGCGGCCGGGTCCGTTGGGCAGGCCCTCGGGGCTGAGCCTAGGTGGTCGGGGCGATTGCCTCGCGCTCGTAGGCGGCGACGTCGCCGGTTTCGCCGCGGCGCACGCCGGCGAGGCCGAAGAAGATCACGTAGCCGAGGAACGCGAGCCAGACAACGGCGCCGATGTAGAGCCGGATCGGAATGGGCAGGAACGAGGGCGTCACGAACGCCTCGATCAGGCCGCTCACCAGCAGGGCCACTCCCAGTCCCAGCGCCACGACCGTCGCCTGCCGACCCGCCCGCGCCAGCGCCTGAACCCGGGTGAGGGAACGCCCGGGCGCGATCCAGGACCAGCCAACCCGCAGGCCAGCTCCGGCGGCGATGAAGATGCAGGTGAACTCGAGCAGGCCGTGCACGGTGATCAGTCCGAAGAAAACGTCGGCCCGACCGTGACCGACCATGATGCCCCCGACCAGGCCCAGGTTCATCGCGTTGACCCAGAGCACCAGCAGGGTGGGCGCCACCAGCACCCCGCCGGCCAGACACAGGGCGCTGACCAGGGTGTTGTTGAGCCAGACCAGCGAGGCGAAGCTCTGTGGTGGGTTCGCCGAGTAGTAGGCCTCGAAGTCATTACTGACGTACTCCTCGATCCGCTCCTCGCCGATCAGCGACACCGCGATCGAGGGATCGTTGATGACGATGACGCCGATGACGGTGGCGAGGGCGAGGAAGCCCAGGGCGGCGCCCAGGCACCAGAAGCCCATGCGGAAGACCGTGACCGGGAACGTCACCAGGAAGAACCGCTGGACGGCGGCGAGCGAGAAGCCGGCCGACGGCGAGACCGCCGAGCGGGCCTGGAGCACCAGTCGGGACAGCCAGGCGACGAGCGTCGGGTCACCGGACCGGCTGCGCACGACCGACAGGTGGGTGGCCGCCCGCCGGTACAGCATGACCAGCTCGTCGACTTCCTGCGGGCTGAGCCTCCGCTTCGGCCGGCCGAGCAGGTACCGCAGTCGGTTCCACTCGGCACCGTGCTCGCTGACGTAGGCGTCCAGGTCCACGACCGCTCCTGAAGGTGGGCTCCGGGTATGCGTGGAAGGGTAGCCGTCGGCCACACTGATGCGGTGACCCCAGCGC
>JADGGF010000365.1 GCA_019690055.1 Micromonosporaceae bacterium | reverse complement strand
CGCCACCCCCGCGCTCGCTTACCCACCGCCCCCCGGATGCCAGGAAGGCGTCCTTCTTGCGCACCACACGTCAAGAAGGCGTCCTTCCTGACACAAAAGGCGCGGGTCAGGCGGTTGCCTCGGGTGGTGGACCGGATAGGGCGCGCTGGAAGAGGGCGTGAAGTTTGGCGGCCCGGGTCGGGTGGCGATGGCCTACCCAGGCGATCCGGCCGGCGAGGTGCGCCACGAAGTCCGGATGACCGTCCCGGTTCTGCTCGTCCAGACCGGTATATATGGCGTTGTGCAGCAGGGCGCGTAGCGCGTCGTACTCATCCCGGGGGGCGGCCGGGGCGGCGTTGACGACCAAGCCGGCGAGGAGCTGACGGTCGGCGGCCCCACGAAGCCGCGTCTTGGCTTCGTTGAGGCGAAACCCCTCATCCGCCACGATGGACCGCACTATGTCGATGAACCGCTGGGGCTGGCTGGTGAATCCCGAGAACGCCAGATCGTCGGCGTAGCGCGTGTACCGCAGACCGTTCGACTGCGCCAGTCCGGCGAGCCGGCGGTCCAGCCGGAACCCGCACAGGTTGGCCAGCGCCGGCGACGTGGGCGCGCCCTGCGGCAGGTGCGGTGCTCGCAGGAGGGCCAGCCGGAGGTCGCGGTTCGGCACGCGGGCCGGCGCCCGGCGCAGCACGTCGGGTGGGGTGCGGGTCGTGCAGAGCCCGGTCAGGACGTGAGCCACCGGTTCGGGAAATCCGGCCGCGCGCAGCAGCCCGTAGACCCGGGCCGCGGTCACCGAGGCGAAGAACGACATCACATCGAGACGAATCACCATCCGCTGCCCGGCGTGCGGGGCCGCGAACGTGTGGGGCGACCGCCCCGACACGAAGCCGTGCACCGCCGGGTGGACCGGGATCGGGCCGAGCAGCTCGTCAAGCACCTTGCGCTGCAACGAACGCAGACGAGGCTTGGGTGCCTCGATGAGCCGGCCATTGAGCCACCGGTAGGTGTAGTGGCGCAGCCGCCGGTCGGTGGCCTGACGGTTGATCTCCCGTACGTCGGCGAACCACTCAAGCTCTACAATGGACAGACCGAGCCAGTCCGCGACGTCGGCCACGCTGTCCAGGCGTGGGGTGTGGAACGGTTGGCGTACGGTGACGGTCGGCGTGACGACGCGGTGCACGACCCGTACGGGGGCCGCCTCCGGCGACGCGCCCGGTGCCCCCGCCACGTGGGATCGGAACGCCCGCAGCCGGGCGATGAACCGCGCGAGCTCCCGCGGCCGGTCGGCCGGCGGACGAGGGTAGGTGAGAACCTCGTCCACCACGCCGTCCGTCCACTGTGGTGCATACCCGAGCACGAGGCGGGTCGCGTCGACCAGGGCCGGCCGGCTCCACTCGGGCGCGGCCAGGTAGGCGTCGGCGAGCGCGCTGGCGAGGCGGTTGCCGGTCGGCCCGGCCCCGACCACGGCCGCGACCTGGTCGGCGAGCTGAGCGAGCCACTGCGCTCGCCGGTACTCGGCCCGGACCTGGTGAGCGGCCCGCTGCGCCGCCGCCTCGACCTCGGGATCGTCGGACGGTCTGTCCTCGGAATCGCCCGGCGTTTCGATCTCAGAGTCGTCCGGCGGCCCGATCACAGCGTTGTCGGTGGGCGCCCCCGCGGGCGGGCCGGCCGGCGCCGGCTCGTTCGTCGTCGTCTCGTCCGTCGGCTCGTCAGCGACCACGGCCCGACCTCGTGAGCGTGGCGGCAGCGCGCCCCGACGGTTCCCTGTCGTACGTGCGCCGTGCGGCGTGAAGCGCCGGGTCGCGCATGTGGTGCCGCGGGGAGATACCTGTGACGCCCCCGGGGTTACCCCGGAGAGACCGGTGGGCCGTCGCCGAGGACGGCGTCCTGGTCAGCTCGGGACGCGCTGCCACGTTGGGAGCCTAGCCAGCGTGCCCGGTCTCTGTCCTGCCCGGGCCTGTACGCGCCTCCGACGGCTGTTGATGGCCATCGCATCGACCGATGCACTGATCGGTCGGCCGCCGCGTCGCGGCGCCCGCCGCTGACGACGTGATCAACCGGCCCGATAGGGTCGGGCTTGGCCGACGGTCCGTATGGCACGAACACCGCGGGGTAACTTCCGGCCATGGTGGAGTGGTCGGAGCTGTTCGCCCTGAGGACGCCGCCGTTGGAGATCTTCGCCCGGGGAACCGTGACGTACCTGGCCCTCTTCGCCATGCTGCGGTTCCTGCTCAAGCGGGAGAGCGGCACGACCGGTGTCACCGACCTGCTCGTGATCGTGCTCATCGCCGACGCGGCCCAGAACGCCATGGCGGGCCAGTACACCACCATCACCGACGGCGTGCTGCTCGTCGCCGTCATCATCAGCTGGTCGTTCCTGCTCGACGCCATCGCCTACTACTTCCCCGCGGCCGCGCGCATCATCCGGCCGCGACCGCTGCTGTTGGTTCGCGACGGACAGATCCTCGAGCGGAACATGCGCCGCGAGCTGGTGTCGGAAGCCGAGTTGCGCAGCCTGCTCCGCGAACAGGGCATCGATAGCCTGACCCGGGTCCGCGAGGCCCGCATGGAGCCCGACGGCCAGATCAGCGTCATCACCCAGGTAGGCGGCCTGAGTCGGCCACCCCGCAAGAAGCGCCGGTTCTGACCGCTCCCGTACGCCCTCGCGGACGTTCGTCCGGGTCCGCGGCCGTGGGCAGAATCCGCTCCATGAACGTGATCACCGAGTTGTCCCGCTTGCGGCGTACGCGCTTGCCCGGCTTCGGCAGCTGACGCGCCCGATCCGCTGGTTGCGCCTCGACGCGGTGCGGGGTGAGTCACGGGGATGGTGAACCGGCTGTGTCACAGCATCCTCTCACCGAGGAGCTGCGGCTGGTCAAGGGCGTTAACCAGGACGCGGCGTCGTGGGAGGCCGCGTACGACGCGGTCCAGGACGCGGTGACCTCCGCAACCCGGAGGGCCGGGACGTCCCGGAGTTTCTCCTGCACATCGACGGCGACCAGGCCTGGTGGCGCTGGAGCGACGAGCCGTTCGACGAGGACCCTTAGCCGAATCTCCAATCCATGCCTGATCAGACCCGACCGACCGCGTCCAGCTCGGCGAGATCGTCGTCCGAAAGGGACAGTCCCGCGCCCTCGACGTTCTCGCGCAGGTGCGTGATGGACCTGGTGCCAGGATCAGCAGGATGTTCGGTGAGCGGTGCAGTAGCCGGGGGCAGGACCCCACCACGTGGGCGCGCGGCCGTTGTGGGCCGGCAAGGCTCGCTGCGGTCGGTGTCCTCTCTTTCGCTCCCGACGGTGGCCCGCGACGAGGTAAGACATCTCCATGGGTGCCACCGCCGGGCAGGATCCCCCGGGATGAGCCCAGCCTCGCCGTTGCCAGGGCGGCGGCGATCCGGTCATAATGCCGGACGTCTTGACCGAGCTTTCGCAGACGGGTGGGGACTCCGCGAACAGCTTTTAATAGGTAAATACGCATACGCATGGCGAAACGGGGGATCTGTCGTGGCGCTGGTCAAGTGCACCGAATGTGAACATGTCGTGTCGGACAAGGCAGCGGCCTGCCCGCGCTGTGGTGCGCCCGGGCCGTTTCACCGGCACCACACGAAGGTCAGGCTGACCAGGCCGTCCAGGTTCATCAGCTCTATCGCCCCGTTCGTCATCGAGGTGGACGGCGAGGTCATCGGCTTCGTGCTCAACGGACAGACAGTGGAGATCGAGCGGGATTACGGCTTCACGCTGTATGTCTATGTCCAGCGGCATTATGGCTTTATCCACCACGTTCCGGCTGGCAGCGACCTATATATCGAAGTTAGTCCCGGGTTGGTCGGAATCAAGGGTCGCGTATGGCCGGCCGCCAGAGACCAAGCCTCTCGCGGGTCAACCGCCTGATCCCGAGGTGTCCGTCGGCGACTCCCGCAGTACCGGCGACGTCCTGGGTCAGTCGTTCGCGGCGGGTCCGTCGAGGCTCGAGGTCAGCATCTCGACAAAGGCCCGGAAGTTGGGTGCGAGCGGAAGCTCGTGCTCCATTTCATTGTCGATCCAGGTGACCGATGGCTCGCCGCTTGGGCCGACCACCCGATAGTCCAGGGCGACCCAGTAGTGGCCTTCGCCGTCGAGCAGCACGATGTTGGTTGGCAGGCCCCATTCGCGGACATAGTAATGAGTGTCGAGAAGTGTGGGGCCGTCGAAGGTGTTCGGTGGTCCGATTCCGTGCATGAAGTCGAACGGCACGTGATCCTCTGCGTAGAAGTTGGGCGCGCTGGGACACCGGCAGTACGCGCGCGCGACCGCGCCGCCGTTCTGTCGACGGAGCAGAACGAGCAGCTCACGCGGCAGCGTGACGCCGAGGCCGGCCTCGGTCGCGTCGATCAGGTCGTCCGTCAGGGGAGGTAGCACGCCATGTCGGATCGTGACGTCCCAGAACCCTGGAACGATGTCTTCGAATCGGCCCACCTGATCAGGCTATCGGTGAATCGGGCCTGGGCCAGTGCGAGTGGAAGAGACATCGAAGGCGTGCGTCGCTTTGTAGGACCGACGGCCGAGCTCTTCCGAGAGCCCCGGGACTGCCGCCGAGTGTGGTGCCGGGGGCCGTTGCGGTCGGTGCACCCGGTTCCAAGGTCTCCCGTCCGTGCAGGCTTGTCCTTGCCGGGCCGCCCCGCTTGGACCGGGCGGGACGGTCGGGTGATCTGTGGCCGGGGGGCTCGTCGGCTTATGAGGGCCTGCCTGGCGACGCGAGGAGAGCGAAACGCAGAAGCCCCGGCTGGGACGGGGTCCTGACCAGGGCCTTGAGGTTGGAGCGGGTGACGGGAATCGAACCCGCACTGTCAGCTTGGGAAGCTGATGTTCTGCCATTGAACTACACCCGCGACGCCGTGCGAGACGGCTAGCGGTACATCACTGTACCCCACGGACCCGGCC
>JADGGF010000364.1 GCA_019690055.1 Micromonosporaceae bacterium | reverse complement strand
CTTCCTGCGTGTGCCGTGTCGGGACGGGGGGTCGCGCGGGGCGGCCGGACGGGTTGGCAGACTGATCACTCATGGCGGTGCCCCGGTTCCCGTACAACGACCTGCCCGAGTTTCTCGCCGCGCTCGAGGCGGCGGGGGAGCTGCACCGGGTACGGGCGGAGGTCGACCCGACCCTGGAGATCAGCGAGATCGTGACGCGGACCGTACGGGCGAAGGGGCCGGCGCTGCTGTTCGAACGGCCGACCCGGGGCGAGATGCCGGTCGCCATCAACCTCTTCGGTACGCATCGACGGATGGCGATGGCACTCGGGGTGTCCGATGTGGACGAGATCGGGGCGCGCATCGCTGAGTTGGTCAAGCCGGAGCTGCCGGTCGGACTGGCGGGCCTGCGCGAGGCGCTCGGCAAGGTCATGCAGCTCAAGTCGGTGCCGCCCAAACGGGTCAAGTCGGCCCCGTGCCAGGAGGTCGTCTACCGCGGGGACCAGGTCGACCTGAACCGGCTGCCCGGCCTGCAGACGTGGCCGGGGGACGGTGGCATCTTCCACAACTACGGGCTCACCCACACCAAGCACCCCGAGACGGGCAAGCGAAACCTGGGGCTGTACCGGCTGCAGCAGCACTCGCACAACACGCTCGGCATGCATTGGCAGATCCACAAGGACTCCACGGCCCACCACGCGGTGGCCGAGCGGCTGGGTCAGCGGCTGCCGGTGGCGGTCGCGATCGGCAACGACCCCGTCGTGTCCTATGTGGCCACGGCCCCGCTCCCGGCCGACATCGACGAGTACCTGTTCGCCGGGTTCCTGCGGGGCGAGCGGGTGGAGATGGTCGACTGCCTGACCGTCCCGCTGCAGGTGCCGGCCAACGCCCAGATCGTGCTCGAGGGGTACGTCGAGCCGGGCGAGCGGCTGCCGGAGGGTCCCTTCGGCGACCACACCGGTTTCTACACCCCGGTCGAGCCGTTCCCCGTGCTGCACGTCGAGTGCATGACGATGCAGCGCAACCCGATCTACCACTCGATCGTCACGTCGAAGCCGCCGCAGGAGGACGGGCCCATCGGCCACGCCACCGAGCGCATCTTCCTGCCGCTCATCAAGCTCCTGATCCCGGACATTGTGGATATGTCGATGCCCGAACCGGGCGTCTTCCACAACTGCCTCATCGTGTCGATCCGCAAGCGCTACCCCAAGCACGCGCAGAAGGTGATGAGCGCCATCTGGGGCGCGCACCTGCTGTCGCTGACCAAGCTGATCATCGTCGTCGACGACGACTGCGACCCGTCGGACTACTACGAGGTGGCGTTCCGCGCCTTCGGCAATGTCGACTACGCGCATGACCTGCTGCTCACCGAGGGACCGGTGGACCACCTGGACCACGCGTCGTACCAGCAGTTCTGGGGCGGCAAGGCGGGCCTGGACGCCACCCGTAAGCTCCCCGGCGAGGGGTACACCCGGGGCTGGCCCGAGGAGGCGGTGATGTCGCCCGAGATCGTGGCGCGAGTGGACCGGCGCTGGAAGGAGTACGGGCTGTGAGCACGAGGGTGTGGAACCGACGGTGAGCACCACCGCCCCGACGAGAGCCTTGACCGGCTTCCTGCGCCTGGTCACCATCGAGCACTCCGTGTTCGCGCTCCCGTTCGCCTACCTCGCCGCGCTGACGGCGATGGTGCGGCAGGACGGCCACGTCGACTGGCTCAAGGTGGTGCTCATCACCGTGGCCATGGTCGGCGCCCGGACGTTCGCCATGGCCGTGAACCGGATCATCGACCGCGGCATCGACGCGCGTAATCCCCGCACCGCCCAGCGGGAGCTGGTGACCGGGGCGGTCTCCGTCCGTACGGCCTGGATCGGCGCAGCCGTGGCCCTCGGCGTCTTCCTCGTCGCTGCGGCGGCGCTGAACCCCCTGTGTCTCACGCTCGCCCCGCTGGCGTTGGTGCTGCTGGCCGGCTACCCCTACGCCAAGCGGTTCACGAACTGGCCGCACGCGGTGCTCGGCCTGGCCCAGATGGTCGGCCCGGTCGGCGCCTGGCTCGGCGTCACCGCCACGCTGAGCGGGTCCGGGCCGGCGTGGGTGCTCGGCCTCGCGGTCGGCCTATGGATCGGGGGATTTGATCTCATTTATGCATGCCAGGATGCCGAGGTGGACCGCCGGATTGGTGTGCACAGCGTCCCGGCCCGCTACGGGGTGGCGTTCGCGCTGAACCTGTCGATCGCCGCCCACGTCGTGACCTTCGCCCTCTTCATCTGGTTCGGCGCGCTGGTGGGACTCGGCTGGCCGTGGTGGGTCGGGCTCGTGCTGACCGCCGCCGCGTTCGTCTACGAACACGCGATCGTGAAACCCAACGACCTGTCCCGGGTCAACCGGGCGTTCTTCACCGCGAACGGGTTCGTCGGCATCGCGTTGCTCGTCTTCGCCGTGATCGACCTCACGCTCCGCCTGGGCCTGCGCGCGTAAGAGTGAGACCAGACAGCTGAGGGCTGGCGCGCGTCAGGGGCGAGGGGCCTGCGCGCGTGGGTAGCGAGTGCCCGTGTGGGGTAGGGCGAGCGCGGTCCCGGGGTACTCACCGGGGCCAAGATTGCGCAAGATGGAGTGAATCACGGTTTGTCGGACATGGCGCTATGACGGTGCTGTAATGGGCGTACGCCCAAGGTAGGCGCATCTCGGCCTTCGGCGGCGCTGAGGAGGGGGTTGTGGACACGGGAGACCGTCTGCTGACACCTGGCGAGGTGGCCGCTCTGTTCCGCGTCGACCCCAAGACCGTGACCCGGTGGGCGGCGGCGGGGCGGATCAGCAGCATCCGCACCCCGGGCGGGCACCGGCGATTCCGCGAGTCCGAGGTCCGTGCACTGCTGGAGGGCGAGGAGGGCGCCGGCGAGCAGCCGCAACAGAAGCAGCAGTCCTGATCGCCCCGGTCAGCGGCCGGTCCAGCGCGTGAAGAGCGTGTGCGGGATGCCTAACGCGTCGAGCACCTTGCCGGCCACGAAGTCGACGAGTTGCGCCGCGCTCACGCCGCCCACGTCGGGTCCGGTGACCGGGCGCGTCGCGGCCGCCGAATAGAAGCCCGGGCTGGCTGGCAGCACCACCGCGCCGGCGTCGTGCAGCGCGAGCAGGTGCTCGAGGTGGCTGCGGGTGACCGGAGTCTCGCGCGGCACGACCACCAGCGGCCGGCGCTCTTTGAGCGTGACGTCGGCGGCGCGCTGCAGCAGGTCCTTCGAGAGTCCGATCGCGATGCCCGCGCAGGCGGCCGTGCTGGCCGGCACGACCACCATGCCGCGCGTCAGGTACGAGCCCGAGCTCGGGCCGGCGGCCAGGTCCCCGGCCGGCCAGTAGGCCAGGTCCGCCCCGGCCAGGTCGGTGCCGAGCCACCGCGCGAGATCCTCACGCCAGTGCGCGTC
Organism: Micromonosporaceae bacterium; assembly: GCA_019690055.1. Classification (GTDB taxonomy): domain Bacteria; phylum Actinomycetota; class Actinomycetes; order Mycobacteriales; family Micromonosporaceae; genus DATBGZ01. The sequence goes on along the minus strand of JADGGF010000364.1, from coordinate 1,518 downwards.
GCGGAACGGTGCCCCGGTTTCATCGAGGATGGTGAGTCGAGCCGCGCGGGAGACGACGAGGTCGACCGCGCACCCGGCGTCGAGGAGTCCGCGCAGGACGGCCGCGGCGTAGGGCGTGCCGGATGCGCCGGAGACTCCGACGACGACCGGGCGGCGGTCCACTGTGGATGAAGCGGGAAGGGGGGGACCGGCCCGCCGCTCGGCGTGCGCTGGGTCCCCTACCGCTGGTGGCCGGTCACGCGTGGGCATCGGCCTAGGCGCGGTCGGCGAGGCCGGGGTAGTGCCGGACGTACCCGCGCTCGTCGACCCGGACGTCCGCGCTGAACGACCCGCTGGTGAAGTGCACAATGCCCTCACCGGCCGCTTGATAGGTCTGCGTCGATACAATGACCTCGAGGCTCGGCACCAGCACCCACGCCACGTCGACGCTGTGCCGAATCCCGACCGGTCGGCTGCCGCCGCCCGTCAACCCGGTCTGTTCGCCGGGCGCGTGAATCTCGTCGAGCAGGCCGAGCCGGCGGATCGGCAGGGTGTTGGTCAGCGCGCAGCCGCTCAGGTCGACGTCGAGCGCCGTCGACAGCGTCCCGGGATCCTCGCAGCCCGGCTGGTCAACCCGGGCGTGCCCGGCCGCCCGCAGCGTCGCGTCCAGGTTGCCCTGCTCGTTCGCCGTCACCCGCCAGCGGCCCGCGGCCCGCTCCAAACGGACGGCGCGCAGGAAGCCGGCGCCCTCCACGGTCACCTCGCACCGGGTGGTCGCCCACGACTCGTCGGTGAGGATCTCGTACCGGCAGACGTACGGGACCGGTGTCGCCGCGAGCATCGTGCCCCGGGCGCGCAGGCCCACCCGCTCCGTGCAGATGGCGTGTTCGGCGCCGGCGGTGTCCAGCCGCCGCCACAAGAAGGCCGTCGCGGATGCCGTCACGGCTTGACCCTACCCGGGGCGACCAGTCCAGTCAGTCAACCAGCCCAGGTCGGTGAGCCGGCCCAGTCAGCCAACCCAGCCAGCCCGGCCCGGTCAGCCCAGCCCTGTCAATCGGCCCGGTCAGCCGGTCGGCCCAGTCAGCCGGCCCAGCTGGCGAACGTGCTGAACAGCGACCGGAGGAAGTCGCCCGCGAGGAGATTGACGACGATCGCGATGCCGGCGGCGAACAGCGTCAGGCCCAGCGCCACCCACAAGGCGGACTTCAGCTTCCGGCGCCGCTCCTGCCGGCGGTACAGCTCCTGGTTGCGGGCGAGCAGGTGCCCCGTCAGCGATCCCGACATTTCGATCGGCTCGCCGGGGCGGGCCGTGACCATGCCGGTGATCGGCTCGGTCACCAGGTCCGCGTAGCCACCTCCCGAGTACGTGCTGGCCCCGATCGTGGGACGGGGGTAGGGCGCGACCACGCCGGGTGGGCGCGTGGTCGGCGGCACCTGGGGACCCGGCGTCGTCGGGGCGCCGGTCGTACGCCCCGGCACGGTTGGCGTCGGCCCGGGCACCCGCGCCCGGGGCGGCGCCGTCCTGCGGGGGGACGCCCC
>JADGGF010000363.1 GCA_019690055.1 Micromonosporaceae bacterium | reverse complement strand
TCCGTCGACGCCTCCGCCGCCGAGGTCCCCGCCGACATCGCCGCCGAGCGTACGGTCACCGTGTCGGGCCGTACGGTCACCGTCGCCGGCCGTCCGGCCACGGCGGCGGACCGTGGGGTCACGGTCGCGAGCCGTCCGGTTCCGGGCGCCGAGGCAGGGGCTGCGGGCGCCGGGGAGCCGACCACGCCGTTCGCGGTCACCGGCGAGCAGCCCACCAGCGATGTCGCGGAGGACGAGCGGGCGAGCCTGGCCGACCTGCTGGCGGCGGCGAGCGTCGCGGTGGTGACCGACCCGTGGGCCCAGCCGGGCTTCGCCCTGGCGGCCGCCCGGGTCGGCGTGGCGCTGGTGGTGGCGGCGGGCGGGACCGTCGCCGGCCTGTTCCCCGAGGGGGTGACGACGGTGCCGCCGGGCGACGCCGAAGCGCTCGACGAGGCGGTGACGGCGCTGCTGGACGATGCGCCGGCCCGGGCCGACCTGGTGGCGGCGGCCCGGCGTCACGTGGCCGGGTGGCCCGACGCGGCGGCGGTGGCCGCTGAGCTGGCCGAGGTGTACGCGGCGGTGGCCGGGTACCCGGAGGCGGGGGCCGCCGAGACGAGCGACACGCCCGGGTAAACATGGTTGGGCGCGGTCACCATCGGCCGTGTTAGCGTGAAATCCCGTGGAAAACCGCTGCGAGGACGTACCTCGCGGAGCGAGCTTGGAGACCTGCCCGGGCGGTGCTTCGCCCGCCCCGACGCCACGGGAGCAATGGTGACGCAGACCTCACGGACGACCAAGCACATCTTCGTCACGGGAGGCGTCGCCTCCTCCCTCGGCAAGGGCCTGACGGCATCGAGCCTCGGCAATCTGCTCACCGCCCGGGGTCTCTACGTGGTGATGCAGAAGCTCGACCCCTACCTCAACGTCGACCCGGACACGATGAACCCGTTCCAGCACGGGGAGGTCTTCGTGACCGAGGACGGCGCGGTGACCGACCTCGATGTGGGTCACTACGAGCGGTTCCTCGACCGGGACCTGTCGCGGGCGGCGAACGTGACCACGGGCCAGATCTACTCATCGGTCATCGCCAAGGAGCGGCGGGGCGAGTACCTGGGCGACACGGTGCAGGTCATCCCCCACGTCACCAACGAGATCAAGGCCCGCATCCGGGCGATGGCCGAGCCCGACGACGACGGCCGCCGCCCCGACGTCGTGATCACCGAGGTGGGTGGCACGGTCGGCGACATCGAGTCGCTGCCGTTCCTGGAGGCGATCCGGCAGGTCCGCCACGAGGTCGGCCGGGAGAACGTGTTCTATCTGCATGTATCGCTGGTTCCCTACCTGGCGCCGAGCGGCGAGCTGAAGACCAAGCCGACGCAGCACTCGGTGGCCGCGCTGCGCAGCATCGGTATCCAGCCGGACGCGATCGTCTGCCGTTCCGACCGGGAGATCCCGGACAAGCTCAAGCACAAGCTGTCGCTGTACTGTGACGTCGACCGGGAAGCCGTGGTATCGGCGGCGGATGCGCCCTCCATCTACGACATCCCCAAGGTGCTGCACCGCGAAGGGCTCGACGCCTACGTGGTGCGCCGGCTCGGGCTGAGCTTCCGCGACGTGGACTGGTCGCGCTGGGACGACCTGCTCGAACGGGTGCACCATCCGCGGCAGACGATCACGATCGCGATCGTGGGCAAGTACGTGGACCTGCCCGACGCCTATCTGTCGGTCAGCGAGGCGGTGCGGGCCGCCGGGTTCGCCCACCGCGTGCGGGCCGACATCCGGTGGGTGCCCAGCGACGAGTGCCTGACCCTGTCGGGCGCCGAGAAGGCACTGTCGGGTGTGGACGGTGTGGTCATCCCGGGCGGGTTCGGGGTGCGGGGCATCGAGGGGAAGATCGGCGCGGTGCGGTACGCGCGCGAGCGACGCATCCCCATCCTCGGGCTGTGCCTGGGCCTGCAGTGCATGACCATCGAGGTGGCCCGCCACCTGGCCGGGCTTGAGGGCGCCAACTCCGTGGAGTTCGACCCGCAGACCCCCCACCCGGTCATCGCCACGATGGCCGACCAGAAGGACATCGTGGCCGGCAAGGGGGACATGGGCGGCACCATGCGGCTGGGCGCGTACCCGGCCGTGTTGACGCCCGGCTCAATCGTGGCGTCGGTCTACGGTACGACCGAGGTCAGCGAGCGGCACCGTCACCGCTACGAGGTGAACAACGCCTACCGGGATGCGTTGCGCGAGGCCGGCCTGGCCATCAGCGGCACCTCACCCGACGGTCGGCTGGTCGAGTTCATCGAGCTGGACCGCAGCCTGCATCCGTACTTCGTGGGGACGCAGGCCCATCCGGAGCTCAAGAGCCGGCCCACCCGGCCGCACCCGCTCTTCGTCGGCTTCGTCGGCGCCGCGCTGGCCTACAACGACGCCGAGCGGCTTCCGGTTGATGTGGGTACGTCGGCGAGCACCGGCACCACGGTCCCGGCCTCGCCGTCCGACCCGGTCTCCTCGCCCGTCGGGGCCGGTGCCTTGTGAGCACGGCATCCGCCGGGTCGCCAGGTCAGGACGCGGCCCCTTACGAAGTCATCAATACGGTCGAACATTTCCGTGGGTCTGTCTTCACGGTGATCACCGACACCGTGGCGATGCCCGACGGGCAGACGGCGGCGCGTGACTACATCCAGCACGTCGGTTCGGTCGCGGCGGTGGCGGTCGACGGGCAGGAGCGGGTCGTGCTGGTCCGGCAGTACCGGCACCCCCTGCGGCGGGTGCTGTGGGAGCTGCCCGCCGGGCTGCGCGACGTGGACGACGAGGATCCCGCGCTCACCGCGGCTCGGGAACTCGCCGAGGAGGCGGGCCTGGTCGCGGCCCGATGGGAACCGCTGCTGACGCTGCACAACTCGCCCGGCTACTCGAACGAACAAATTCATATCTATCTCGCCCAGGAGCTCGACGGTGTCGACGACGGGTTCGAGTTCGAGCGGGTCTTCGAAGAGTCCACGATGACCACGCATCTCGTTCCGCTCGATGAGGCCATCGCCATGGTCGATCGCGGCGAGATCACCAACGCCACCACCGTGGCCGGCCTGCTCGCCGCCTGGCGCCGCCTGCGGACGGCGGCTCCGCCGGCCTGAACTGTCGGGCCGCAACCATCGGTACGGCGGGTCGTCGGGCGGCCCGGGACGGCGAACCGGCCGGACCGCCCGACGACTGTCTGATGTGGACGAATATGGGTCAGGCGGTGGCCGCCGCGGGTTCGGCCGGGACGGGGCGGGACGCCGTACGGGCGTGGCCGATCAGGGCGAGCACCAGGCCGAGGACGGCCCAGCCCGCCAGCACCAGCCAGCTACCGACGGTCGACGCGTCCGGGAAGTACGACAAGGTGCGAAGCAGCGTGGCGCTCGCGCCCGGCGGGAACCACTGGCCGATCGCCCCCCACGCCCCGGGCAGGAACTCCGGCGGCATGGCCGCCCCAGAGATCGGGTTGGCGATGAGCACGAACAGCACGGGGCCGAGCGCGATGCCGGGGCGCCCGAGGAGCGCGGTGAATCCCGTGATCGGAGCGGCGATCGCGGCGATGGCGAGCATGACCCCCGCCGCGTTGAGCCACCAGTTGCCTTGCAGGGAACCGAACCAGCTCTGCTGGATCGCGGTGAGCAGGAGGCCGCCGACAACCGCGTAGAGCACGACCGCGAGGACGCGGCGCAGCGCGTGGCCGATGGCCAGCGATATGCCGATGCCGCCGATGATGCCGCCGAGGAGCAGCGGGAACAGGGCTGAGGTGAAGCCGCTGCCGCGCGGGTCGTCCGCGGAGAGGGGCACGACGTCGGTCACCGTCACCGTGGGGGCGGGCCGGTCGGACTGGGCCGGCAGCCCGCGCTGGAGCTGCCCGGCGACGCCGTTCAGGAGCTGGGCCACCACCGGGCTGGCCGCCGTTGCCGTGAGCACCTCGGGTTGCGCGCCCAGCACGACCGCCCCGTAGACCTCATGCTTCCGGATCGCCGCGATGGCCGCGTCGCGGTCGCCACGGTCGTGAACGACAGGGCGCCGGGTTGGGCCCGCTCCACCGCGGTGGTGAGGGCCTCGACCGCCGGCGCGGGCCCGGTGACGGCGAGAGGCACGCCGCGCGGGTCGGCGGTGACCGCCGGCCACGAGAACGCGAGCACGATCACCGCCAGTACGGCCGCGAGCGCGACCGACAGGCCGACGATGCGGGGCGCCGGGGTGTCGGCCTACCCCTGCTCACCGGACTGGCGCCGGGCTTCATCGTGCAGCGCGCCATCGTCGACGACTTCGACGAACAGGCCTACTTCGCCAGCATCCGGAACCTGTTTCCCCATTGACCCGGAGCCCCATTGACCCCGAGCCCGTCGGCGCCTGCCCGGTCGGCACGCTCGGCCCGGTCGCTACGGCTGCCCCGGTCGATTCGCGCGGGCCAGCCGGTCGAGCCCGGCCAGCCCGCGCGGGGCGTCAGTTCGTCCCGGCCGGCGCGCCCAGCCGTGGCGGAAGCGCTCAGCGCAGCGGGCGGCCGTACCCGTCGACCGGACGGCCGGCGAGCATGACGATGCCGTCGACCCAGAACCAGATCCACAGCCCGAACAGGACGAAGAACGCAACAGCCGCGAAGGGCCCGCAGAGGAAGAGCCAGCCGACGACCGCGAGGGCGAGCTGCGTGGCGCCGAGCGCCGTGTTTCCCGCGTAGAGGCGGCCGACGCCGCCGATGGCCAACAACCCCAGCAGCAGCTGCAGCAGCCCCGCGGTCACCTTGCTCTTGTCCGAGTACGGCAACCCGGTCGCCGGATCGACCACGGGGTAGCCCGGGTACCCGTAGTACCCGGCGGCGGGGTACCCGGGCGCGGGATAACCGGCGACGGGGTAACCGGGCGCGACCGGGTAGGCCGGCGGGGGATAGTAGGCGGGCGGCGGCGCGGACGGCACCGGAGTCGCCGTGACCGGCAGG
>JADGGF010000362.1 GCA_019690055.1 Micromonosporaceae bacterium | reverse complement strand
ATCAAGAAGGGGCCTCCAGGGAGGCCCCTTCTTGATACAAGCCGGGACAGGACCAAAACCGGCCCCGTCATACCCATCCCCGACTGAGCCGACCCCGTCAGCCGGCGGCTTAACCCCAGCAGAGACAGAACGGATGGCCGGACGGGTCGGCGTAGACCCGGAAGGTTCCTTCGCCATCGCCCAGCTTGGTGGCGCCCAGAGCGAGCACCTGCTTCTCCGCTTCTTCGATGTCTCCCTCTATCTGAATGTCGAGATGGAATTGCTGCGGGTAGTTCGGGTCGGGCCACCGCGGCGGCTGGTGGTCGGGGGCGTGCTGGAAGCCCAGCACCGGCCCCCGGCTGCCCGGTCGGCCGATCTCAATCCAGCCGCCGTCCTGGTGCAGGATCTCCAGCCCCAGCAGCTCGCTGTAGAACCGGGCCAGGCCCACCGGATCGGCCGTGTCGAGCACGACGGCGCCGATCTTTCCGATCATGACTGCCTCCTCGTCGTCGAGTCGGGCTCACTCAACCACCGGGGTCCGACAGATACCGGCTGCACCGCGCCCCAGGGCCGGGACGTGGGGGGGGGGGGGGCCCCCCCCGCCCCCCGGGGGCGGGCCCCCGGCGGGGGGGCGTGGGCCGCCCGCGCGCCCGCCGCGCGCCGCCCCCCCCCCCCCCCCCCCCGCGACGGTTCAGGTGATCGATGGCCGGATCCGGCGGAGCGTCGAAGCTGGGGATCGGGCCCCAGCCGATGCCCTCGGTGGTGATCCGGGCCCCGTCGGCGCCCAGGCTGACCAGGATCTGCTTGATCTTCTCGGCGCGCGCCAGCGAGAGCGTGGTGTCCGTGGGGTTGCCGTAATGCGCGATCGAGCCGACCAGGTGCGCGTGCCCCCGGCTGGTGGCCCGCAACCAGTCGGCGATCGGCTGGAGCAGCTCCTGCGCATGCGCGGGGTCGCGCAGGTCCGTGCTGTTGGGCCGGAACCCAATCTCATCTTCATAGAGGATGATCGTCGTGTCGCAGTCGGGCTGGATCACGCCGACGTCCGGGACCGGCACGAGACTCACCGGGGGCACGTCGGCGACGGCCTCCGCCTTGCCGCTGCCGGGGGCCAGGACCACGTCGGTCGCCCCGGCCCGGCGCACGATCGCCTCCCAGATCTCCCGCAGGCGCTGCTTCTGGGTCTCGAAGAGCGGGGCCTGCGGCGGTGCGGTCTCGCCGATGCCGGCCAGGATGATCGTGCGCCCGGCCAGGTCGTGCAGGTGGTTCCCCGCGACCACCTGGTCGGCGAGGTAGTCCGCGCCGGCGTCGAGCAGGCCGGCGACGGTGAAGTTCAGGGGATTGGTCGTCTGCAGCCCGGAGTCGATGAGCACGACCGTGCCGTTCGCACCGGCCCGGTCGCTGGCGAGCTGGAGCGCCTTGAGGACGTCCGCCTCGGCCTCGACCGCCCGGACCTCCTCGATGCGGCGGTGCACATCGTTGCGGAACCGCGCTCGCTCGTTGTCGCGGGCGGCGTCGTTGGCGATCCCGCGAAGGTCAAGATGCACGGTGCAGGCCACCGACGGCTGACCGTCCACCCGGATGATCGTGGCGGCCCCCGTGCCGTCCTTCCCGGCCTCCTTGATTACCTCCTCAATCGCGGTCTCGACCGGGTCCGGCAACGGCGTCGGCAGCGCGCTGTTCGCCCGCGCCCCGACCGCGATCACCAGACCGGGCACGGACGCGGTATCGCACGGGGGGACGGGATGCTGCCGCGCGCAGGCGGCGGCCGCGGTCAGGGCGCAGACGGTTGCGGTCGTGCCGGCGAGCGCTCGGCGTACGAAATGACTGGTCATCGGCGTGCTCCGTTCGACGAATCGGTCGCGGGCGGATCGGTCTCCGGTCGAGGTGACGGCGGCGGTGACGGCGGGACCAGAGGCAGCCAGTCCCGCTGGGTCATGCCGTCGGTGACGGGCGGCCGCTTGAGCTGCACCGCCACCAGGACGGAGGCGTACCGCTTGAGCTGTTCGGCCACGGCCCGGCACTGGGCCACCGCCGCCTGGTAGGCCGCGTCGTCGCGGTCGCGGCTGCGCTCGTGCGTCTCCAGCACCTCCAGCGCCCGCTCGTAGGGCGGCTGGGTACGCGACAGCCGCCGAAGCGCCCGTCCGTAGGCGCGCAGGGCGCGTCGATAGTTGGTGCGCAACGGGTTGTGGGTGAGGAACGCCCCGAACGCCGCCACCACCCCCGAGCTGACGTACAGGGCCAGGAACATCCAGGCGGACAGCGTCTGCTCCATGGCGCCCTCGGGCCGCCCGACCCGCGTCTGGTCCACCACCATGAGTCGCACGGCGAAGGCGGTGAAGCCGAGCACCAGCCACGGCACGATCAGCGCCAGGAGCTTGCTCCACCCGAAGGCGCCGTGACCGGCCACGAGGTCACGCAGCACCCGGCCGGCGAAATGCATCAGCGTCAGGGAGATCACGGTCAGGCCGCTGACCAGCAGCCAGACGAGATACTCCTCCGTGTTCGGCATCAGCAGCTTGACGACCTGCTGGAAGGCGGCGAAGTCGGCGGCGGCCGCGATCAGCAACGCCACCGCGTAGACGCGCTCCCCCCACGACAGGCCGGACACCCCGCCGATGTCCTGGTAGCTCTCCCGGCGCGGCCGGTCGGGCCGGGCCTCCACGGTGGCGGCGGTCATCGGTCTGCCTCCGTATCGGTCGGGTTCGTATCGGTCGGATTCACACCGGCGGCATTCGTGTCAGTCGAATTCGTGAATGAGCCGAAATCCTCAGTGGGCGGCCGGGCCTGCCGGGGCACGGATTCGGGCCGGCCGGTGACGTGGCCGTTCGGCGACGGCTCCGTCGACCGGGGTGCCGGTGGGGGTGACGTGCGCGACGACCCGTCCACCAACGGATCGGCCGGCGCCGGACTCGCGGTCGTCTCCGGCCCGATCGTCTCCGGCCCGGTCGCCTCCGGCCCGATCGTCTCCGGCCCGGTCGCCTCCGGCCCGGTCGCCTCCGGCCCGGTTGCCTCCGGCGCGATCGTCTCCGGCCCTGGGCTCGAGCCGGTCGGCGTCTTCTCGTCCGGCTCGCGGCGCCGCCGCCTCCGCCGCTCGCCGACCCGGCGCAGCTCCGGAGCGACGAAGTCGGATACCTTGCGCCCCGTGAGCGCTTCGAAGGCGACCTCGAGCGCCATCCGGGTCTGCTCCACCCGGGCCAGGTCGGCCTCATAACGGGCCTCCCGCCGGGCGAGCTCCTCGGCGGCCAGGCCGATCAGGATGTCGAGGACAGCCTGCCGCTCGTCGCGCTGGGCGTCCACATTGGCGATCCACTCGAGCATCCAGCCATTTATGAGGTTGTACAGCACCTCGCGGGAGGCCCAGTTCGCGTCCAGGCCGCCGTTGAGCCCGGCGATGAGCGCCTCGACCTGCGCCCGGCGCTGGAGCTGGTCTTCGAGCGGCACCTGATAGGGCGGCGCCTTGACGATGTCCAGCTCGCCCTTCCGGGCCCGGGAGAAGGGGTCCTTCGCCCGCTGCCGCCGGGAACGCCACCAGGCCGGAATGCCGAACCACGCCATCAGGTCTCTCCATCCATAGTGGACTCACGGTCCGTATCCGCCTCGGTGTCACTCGCTGGCGAGGGTCGCCCCGGGCCGGCCGAGGGCTCGCCGCTGGCCGACGACGGCGGGGTCCGGCCGTCCGGCCCGGGTACGGTCGGCGGTGTCGACCCGTCCGGCAGGTCGGGGGAAAGGTCGCCCAACGACCAGGCCGGTCGGCCCGGCCAGTCGGGTCGGACCATCTCGGCGATGCGCCGGCCGTCGGGGTGCTTGCGGACGAGGCGGGTCAGGTACGCGGCACACCGGCGGCGGACGTACGCCTCGATCATGTCCGCCCGGTTCTGGGCCACCTGGAACCGGATCTTCACCGGTTTGGCGAGGCGGGCCACCTCGACGTTCTTCGCGGCCACCACGGCCTGCAGTCGATTGATCTCGGCCTCGGCCGCCGTTCGGCGCGCGGTGTACGCGGCCAACCGCCGCTCCCGAACCACATCGATGTCCGTTTCGGTCTCGCCGCCGAGGCGCACCTCGAGCTCGGCGTCGGTGGGACGCGGCATCTGGTCGATCTCGGCGCGCAGCCGCGCTATCTCCTCGACCGCGCTGGCCTGCTCGGCCCGCGCCACGCTCAGCGCCACCTGCAGGTCGGCCACCTCGGCCTGGAACATCGTCCACTCCCGATCGGCCCGGCCGCGCCCGAGCTGGTTCAGGTACAGCGTCCGCGGCGTCCCCCACGCCGAGGCGGCGCGGTCGGCCGGCGGCGTGCCCTCCGCCGCCGGCGGGGTGGGCCCGGCCCCCAGGTGGGCGGCGTCCCGGCCGGGCACGAGCAGCACGGCGAGCCCCGCCTTGGCGTCGCGTCCCGCGCAGAGCCAGTCACTGATCCGCGCAAAGATCCCGTACCGGATGGCCTCGGTCGGCCGCGCGGTCCAGGCGCGAATGCGCCGCTGGATCGCGTTGTCATCGATCTGCATCAGCTACTTCCTCGATTCGGTCACCCGGTTGGCCGCCCAGCGGTGGACGTCGGTTCGGCCTTGACCAACTGCTGCCCGGTGAGTTCGGCGAAGATGTGGCCCAACGCCACATCGAGCGGTTTGGCATCTTTGACCACCGATGCCACGCGGCCACCCCAGCCACCGTCGTGAAAGTGCTTGACGATGATCCGCTCGTCCAGCCCGGAACCGCCCAGCGCCGGAAGTTGCCAGCCGCTGTCGGCGGGAATCACGGCGTAGACGCGGTGGTAGTTGGCCGCCGTCAGGGCCGCGCTCAGCGCGGCCGGACTGTCGCCGAGCAACCCGTCCGTGATCACGACGAGCGCCCGCACGGCGCACTGCGCGTCCGCCGGTCGGGCCGCGACCAGGCCCTCGACGGCGGGCACCAGGAGCGTGCCACCCCCGATCAGCTCGGGCGGGACGACCGGGGCGGAGGAC
>JADGGF010000361.1 GCA_019690055.1 Micromonosporaceae bacterium | reverse complement strand
CAGCCGCCCCCGCCCCGGCGGATTCCCATGGTGGCGTCGCTGCTTCCGGTCGTGCTCGGCCTGGTCATGGCCTACTTCATGGGCCCCATCATGCTGCTCTTCGCCGCGATGGGTCCGATCATGATGCTCGGCAGCGTCTGGGAGGACAAGCGCAGCGGCCGGCGCGACTACGCCAAGGCGCGCAAGGCCTTCGAGGAGGAGATGGCGGCGCTCGAGGCCCGCCTCGCCACCACCCACGATGAGCTGGTCAAGGCCCGGCGGGAGGCGGCCCCCGACCTGGCCACACTCAGCGAGCGCGTTCGCGAGCTACGCCCGCAGCTGTGGGAACGCCGGGCGACCGATCGCGACTTCGCGGTGCTCCGCATCGGCATCGGTGATCGGCCCAGCGCGATGCGGCTCGACCACGACCCGACCACGGCCGGCTCGGCGGAGACCCAGCGCATCGAACAGCTCCTGAGCCAGTACGCGATCGACCCCGACGTACCGATTGACGTCGATCTGCGGACGGTTGGCGTCCTCGGCGTCACGGGCGATCCGGCCCAGCGCGCGGCGCTGCTGCGGTGGCTGGTGGTGCAGAGTTGCGCGCTGGCCAGCCCGCGCGACCTGGCGTTGGTCGTCCTCGCCCCCGACGACCGGGACTGGACCTGGACGCGTTGGTTCCCGCACACGGAGACGCTGGTGACGGGCATTCCGGGCGCCCGCAGCGTCGCCTTCGACCCCGAGGACGCGCGGCTGGTCTTCGGCCTCGTCGATGACCTGCTCAACCAGCGGCGATCCGTCGTGGACCGGTCCGGTGCCCCGGCCGGCCCCTGGCGCCCCCAGGTTCTGCTCGTGCTGCCCGGGGCGCCGGCGGGCGCGGCCGGTGCGGCGATCGCCCGGTCGGCCCTGTCCCGGGTGCTCGCCGAGGGACCCGCGCTGGGCATCACCGCCATCGTCGGTGCCGCCACGGCCGCCCAGTTGCCGGGTGAGTGCAAGGCCGTGGTCGCCGTCGCCGCCGGCACTGACACCACGGCCACGATCACCGCGACCGGCGACACGGTTTCGGGCATCCGGGCGGACGGCATCGACCGGGACCACGCGGCCGAGCTGGCCCGTAGCCTGGCCCCGGTGCAGGACAGCTCGGCCGCCTCCGCCACGGCTGAGGTTCCCCGGCGAGTGCTGCTGCTGGACCTGTTGCAACTGACCAACCCCACGGCCGAGCTGATCACCCGACGGTGGCAGCGCCACGCGCCGCTGGGCGACCTGGCCGCGCCGATCGGGGCCGGGGCGGCGGGACCGGTTTCGATCGATCTGCGCCGGGACGGTCCGCACGGCCTCACCGCCGGTACGACCGGGGCCGGCAAGTCCGAGCTGCTGCAGAGCATGATCGGGGCATTCGCGGCAACCTATCCCGCCAGCCGGCTCACCTTCGTCCTCATCGACTACAAGGGCGGCGCGGCGTTCAAGGACTGCGTGGACCTGCCCCACACCGTGGGTTTCTTCACCGACCTCGACGCCCACCTGGCCCGACGGGCCCTCACCTCGCTCAACGCGGAGTTGCGCCGGCGCGAGCACATCCTGCGGGAGCACGGGGCCAAGGACATCATCGAGATGGAGCAGCGCCACCCCGACCAGGCCCCGGCCAACCTGTTCCTCATCATCGACGAGTTTGCCTTCCTCAAGAAGGAGGTGCCGGAGTTCGTCGCCGGCATCATCGACATCGCGCAACGGGGCCGGTCACTCGGTGTCCACCTCATGCTGGCCACGCAGCGCCCAACCGGGGTCATCGACGACAACATCCGGGCCAACACCAACCTGCGCATTGCGCTGCGGGTCGCCGACGAGAGCGACAGCACCGACATCCTCGACCGGCCGGACGCGGCCCGGATCCCGAAGAGCCTGCCGGGGCGCGGCCTGGTCCGAACCGGCCACAGCGACATCACCGTGATGCAGAGCGCGTACGCCAACGCCCGCAGCGCCGAGTCGGGCGAGCGGCGCCAGCCGACCACCGCGGTCGTGGCCCCGCCGGGATCGGGCCTGCGCCGGGCCACCACCGGCTCGGGCGGGGTGGGCCACGACGACCGGCCCACCGACCTGCAGCGCCTCGTGGCTGCGATCCGTACGGCCCATGACAGCCTGGGTACGCCGACCCCACCCCGGCCCTGGCTCGACCCGTTGCCGGCCGTCATCTCGCTGGACGAGCTGGGCGAGCCAGGCACGCCCGGGCCGGCTGGGACCAGCGAACTCGCCGCCCCGATCGGCCGACTGGACCAGCCCAGCGCCCAGGCGCAACCGCCGGGCTGGCTCGACCTCGGCAAAGATGGCCATGTATTGATCTATGGCACGGGCGGCGCCGGCAAGACCCAGACGTTGCGCAGCCTCGCGGTCAGCCTGGCCAGTCGGCTCTCACCCACCGACCTGCACCTGTACGGTCTGGACTTCGCCGGCGGCGGACTGCGCCCGCTGGCTGCCCTCCCGCACACCGGAGGCGTGGTCACCGCCGACGAACGGGAGCGGGTGGACCGGCTGCTGGCCATGCTCGACGCGCTGATCGGGCAGCGCCGCGCCCGGTTCAGCGGCAGCGGGGCCGCCTCCCTGCTCGAGTATCGCGAGCGCACCGGCGATCGGCTGCCGTACGTAGTAGTACTCTTCGATGGATATGGTGCGTTCCACCAGGCGTACCTCAACGTCGACCGGGGCGAGCAGGTGGACACCGTCGCCCGGCTGGTGGCCGAGGGGCGCGGAGTGGGCGTGTACTTCGTCCTCACCGCCGACCGGCGCAACGCCGTGCCGGCCACGCTGACCAGCGCGATCTCGACGCGGCTCGTCCTCCGGATGGCCGATGCCGACGAGTACGCCTCCCTGGGCCTCCCGCTGGCGATCGCCGGGACGACCCTGCCGCCTGGCCGCGGATTCATCGACGGTACGGAGGTCCAGGTCGGTGTGCTGGGCAGCGACCCGTCCGGGGCCGGCCAGGCCGAGGCGATCGCCGCCCGGGCGGCGCAGCTGCGGGAGACCAACCCAGCCGGAACGGCGCCGGCGGTGTCCGTGCTCGGCGAGCAGCTCGAACTGTCCACACTGGACTCCGTTGCCGGGCCGCCCGGAGCGGCCCTGGTCGCGCTCGGCCGCTCCGGCATCAGCGGCAGCACGGTACGGGTCGATCTGGACGACACCCCGGTGTTCGGGGTGTTCGGGCCGGACCGGTCCGGTCGCACCACGACCCTGGCGACCCTGGTCACCGGACTGGTGGCCAGCGTGCCCGACCTGGAGACGTACCTGCTCGCCCCGCGCCGCAGCGCTCTGACCGGACGGTCCGGCTGGACGTCGGCCGCTGCCGGACCCGACGCCTGTGCCTCCCTCGCCGCCGAGCTCGCCGACCTGGTCCGGGAACGGGTCGCCACCCCGGACCGGCGGTGGCTGGTCGTCATCGACGACGGGGATGAGCTCGCCGACGGATCCGCGGCGACCGCGCTGGCCACGCTCGTGCGGCGCGGCCGCGACGCCGGCGCGATCGTGCTCTGCGCCGTCCAGACCCACGTCGCGCACCGGTCGTTCGGCGGCTGGATCACCGACCTGCGCAAGGCCAAGCACGGCCTGCTGCTGCGGCCGGAGATCGACGTGGACGGTGACCTGTTCGCGCTGCGTCTGCCCCAGAGGGCGAGCCGCCGCTTCCCGGTCGGGCGCGGCTACCTCATCACGCGGTCCGATGTGGACTACGTCCAGGTCGCCCTACCGTCCTGACCGCGAATGTCAGCCTGACCGGGGCCGGGTGGAGCGGGCCGTACGGTCACACGCCGATCGTCAGCGTCTCGAACATCGCCCGGAAGACGGCCCCGTACTGCTTGGCCAGGGTGGCCGGGCAGGTCACGTAACCGTGCACCAGATCGTGGACCCCGTTGTCGCGCCGGACCAGTATGGCGACCTGAGCCTGGAACAGCGGCATCGGCCGATCGAGGGTCAGCACGGACAACAGCGCCTCGCGACCACCGATCTCGTGGCGAATTCGGCGCTGCACGGTAGGGCCGAACTGGGCGGTCTGCGGCGAGGACTGGGCCGCCTCCACCAACTCCTCCAGGCCGGCGTCCTGGCGCACCCGGGTGGTCAGCATCAGCAGGTTCACCGTGAACTGCTCGGGTGAGCGGGTGTCGACGGCGAACGCGGCGGCGGAAGCGTGCGGACGGGGCTCCCAACCGTCGGCCAGCCGCAGCCGGAAGGCGACCGGCGCCGGCGACAGCTCGCTCGGGTAAATCAGCTCCATGGCCGTACTCCCAATCCCAGGAAATCGTCAACCGCCGCCTGCACGCGTTCCTGCAGCTCGGCCAGCGGCAGCGACGCCACGGGCGGCGCCTCCGCCCCGACGACCGCGCCCGTGGCCAGAACGTCCCGGACGGCCTCCGGCAACCGGGACAGGTCAGCCGGCGCCGGCGCGGCCGACGAACCGCCCTCGGCCCGCAGCACCGGGTGAGACACGCTCGCCTCGGCCGAAGCCCCCGCCGGCCCAGCCGGCGACACGCTGGCGCTCGCCGAAGCACCCACCGGCACCTCCGGCGACACGCTCGCACTCGCCGAGACACCCACCCCCGGCCCAGCCGGCGACACGCTCGCACTCGCCGAAACACCCACCGGCACCTCCGGCGACACACCCGCACTCGCCGAAACACCCACCGGCACCTCCGGCGTGCTCACGTCGGCCGGGCCCGGCTGTGGCGGTGGCGGGGCGGCGTCGGGCCGCGGACGGTCGAGCAGCTCGTTGGGGTTGCCGGGCGGGTCGAAGAAGTCGCTGATCGCGTCAGCCACGTCACCGACCGTGTCGATGACGCTCTCGACCGAGCCGACGAGCGTGTCGAGGAGGGACTCCGGCGAGAGCGACTCCAGAAGCGCCGACGGGGAGAACGAGATATCCAGCGATATGCCCAGTCCGATCCCCAGCGCGACGCCCGCGTCGAGAGAGATCCCCACCCGGTCC
>JADGGF010000360.1 GCA_019690055.1 Micromonosporaceae bacterium | reverse complement strand
GCGGGGTCAGCGGGACAGGCCGGCGGTGCGGAGCAGATCGTCGGCCAGCTCGTCCCCGTCGGCGTAGGTGACCCCGTGGTGGGCGAACCACCGGGCGACGTTGTGCGCGTCGCGGGCCAGGAACGCCGGCCCCTGCGGGTTCGCCACCACATCGACGATCTGCGGCAAGTCGATGACCACCAACCGTCCACGGTGGACGAGCAGGTTGTACGCCGACAGGTCGCCATGGGTATAGCCGAGCTGCGCCATGGCGTGCATCGCCCCGACCAGCTGCCGCCACAGATCCGCCAGATCGGCGGTGTCCCGCCGCAGCTCGGCCAGCCGGGGTGCTGCGGCCGCCCCATCACCGATGAACTCCAGCAGCAGCTCGGTGCCGACGATCTGCACCGGGTACGGCACGGGCACCCCGGCGCGGTACAGGCGGCACAGTGCCGCGAACTCCGCGGCCGCCCACTGCCCGGCGATGAGCTGCCGGCCGAAAGCCGTCCGCCCGGCCATGGCCCGGTTCATCCGGGACTCCTTGACTCGGCGCCCTTCGAGGTAGCCGGCGTCCCGGTGGAACAGTCGGTGCTCCGCCGAGCGGTACCGCTTCGCGGCGAGCAGGCAGGACCGGGCCGAGCCGGGCACACCTCGTTCGATGAGGAAGACGTCGGCCTCCTTGCCGGTCTTCACCACCCCGAGCTCGGTGTCGACCGCGCCCAGGTCGGTGACCAGCCACTCCGGGTACGGCTCGGGCCCCTTCTCGGTCGGGCTGGACTGGTCCCACGTGGACCAGCGGCTGCCCTGCTCGGGACCGTCGTCCACCACGTCCCACTCCGGTCGATGGCCGCGGGCCTCGAACAGGAGATCGTCGTCGTCGAGTCGGTTGCGCTTGGAACGGCCGGACCGGGCCGGCACGTAACGTCCACCGCGCAGGGTGAACGCGTCATCGTGCGAACGCACGGGTGGTCTCCTTGGTGATCGGGACCCCGCGCGGGCACGCCAAGCCGCGACGATGTCACACGGCCTGGAATGGGTCAGGCGATGCCCGAAGCGGGGCGAAGGTGGGTAGCGGCCAGGAAGCCGCGGACAGCCGCGGACATGTGGGCTCACCCCTCCCTTCGCGGCGGCACGTCGACGATCCCGACCCGGTGTCGGTCTGCGGTGCCGCTTCCGATCTGCCGCCTAGCCAAACACCCTCGGCGACGTCGCACAAGCGGTTTTCCGGCGCCCCACGGTCAGGCCTGCGCCACCGTCAGGTCAGCGCCGTGAGCGCAACGACGGGCACCGCGATGGCCACCAGGTTGGCGACGATGCCCGCGACCGCGGCCCTCCGGCCCCCGAGATGCCCGGACCGCAGCAGGCCACGAATGCTGTCGCCCAGGCCGACCAGCGCCGCCGGCGCCCCGACCACGCAGATGACCATGCCCCAGAAGGCCAGCCGCAGCCCGCGGTCGGCGTCGGTGTTCGCACCCCTCCGTTGAGAACGACCGCAGCGTCTCCAACCAGGAGCCCGGTACCGCATCGTTCGGCCGGCCGTTGTCCACCATGAGGCGCACGATACGGGGGCCACGCCGGCGCGGCGATACGGCTGCGGCGCCGGGGCCGGACAGTAACAAACCGTACGTACGGCTTGCAACAGCCATCCCGGACTGTCACGATCGATGGCGTGCCCCGGGTGAGCGCGGCCGAGCTCGAAGCCCGGCGTCAGCGGATCCTCGCCGGCGCCCGGGCCTGCTTCGCGCGCTACGGCTACGAGGGTGCCACGGTGCGCCGGCTCGAGGAGGAGATCGGTCTCTCCCGCGGCGCCATCTTCCACCACTTCCGGGACAAGGAGTCGCTCTTCCTCGCGGTGGCCGAGGACGACGCCGCCGCCATGGTGGCGACCGTGGCCCGCAACGGCCTGGTCCAGGTGATGCGCGACCTGCTGGCCCGGGCCGAGGGCGCCGGGGAACCGGAGATCGCCGGCTGGCTCGGCACGCAGCTGGAGGTCTCCCGGCGCCTGCGCACCGACCCGGCGTTCGCCACCCGCTGGGCTGCCCGCTCCGAGGCGATCGCGCAGGCCACGCGGGACCGGCTGCGGCGGCAGCGTGACGCCGGCACCGTACGCTCCGATGTGGACATCTCGGTGCTCGCCCAGTTCCTCGAGCTCGCCTACGACGGTATGGTTCTCCACCTGGCGATGGGCCGGCCCCTGGCCGACCTCGGCCGGGTGCTCGACCTGGTGGAGACCGCCGTCCGGCGTCCCAGCGACTAAGACACCGCCGCCCACGGGCTCGGCCGACCGTCAGCGGCCGGTGGTGACCGACGGCGAGTCGACGACGGCGAACTGGGTGCGGTAGAGGTCGGCGTAGAGGCCACCCTGGGCGACCAGCTCCTCGTGGGTGCCGCGCTCGACGACCACACCGTGGTCCAGCACGACGATCTGGTCGGCGGCCCGGACGGTCGACAGGCGGTGCGCGATGACCAGTGCCGTCCGCCCCACCAGCGCCTCGGTCAGCGCGCGCTGGACCGCTGCCTCGGATTCGCTGTCCAGGTGGGCGGTCGCCTCGTCCAGGATCACGATGGACGGCGACTTCAGCAGCAGGCGGGCGATCGCGATCCGCTGCTTCTCCCCGCCGGAGAACCGGTAGCCCCGCTCACCCACCACAGTGGACAATCCATCCGGCAGCGAGCGCACCAGATCGCCGATCTGGGCCCGGTCCAGCGCCTGCCACAGCTCCTCGTCGGTGGCGTCGGGGCGGGCGTAGCGCAGGTTCTCCGCGATCGTCTCGTGGAACAGGTGCGCGTCCTGGGTCACCACTCCGATCGCGTCCCGCAGCGACTGCAGGGTGGCGTCCCGGACGTCGATTCCGCCGACGAGCACCGCGCCCGCCGTCACGTCGTGGATGCGCGGCACCAGCATGGCGGTCGTGGACTTGCCTGCCCCGGACGGGCCGACCAGGGCGACCAACTGTCCCGGCTGGACGGTGAAGCTCACGCCCCGCAACACCGGGTCGCTGACCTTACGGTCCAATGTGGACACGTCCTCCAGGGACGCGAGCGAGACCTCGGCCGCCGACGGGTAGCGGAAGTGCACGTCCCGGAACTCGATCGTGGCGGCTCCCTTGGGGATGTCGACCGCGTTCGGCTTCTCGGCGATCGCGGGCGCCAGGTCAAGCACCTCGAAGACCCGCTCGAACGAGACCAGCGCGCTCATGATGTCGATCCGGGCGTTGGAGAGCGCGGTGATCGGTCCGTACAGCCGGGTCAGCAGCAGGGCGAGGGAGACGACCGTGCCCGGCTGGATGGTGCCGGCGACGGCGAGCGAGCCGCCCACGCCGTACGTCAACGCGGCGGCCAGGGACGCGACCAGCATCAACCCCACCAGGAAGAAGGCGCCGTACATGGCCCGCCGCACGCCGATGTCGCGCACCCGCGCCGCCCGGCCGGCGAACCGCTCCGCCTCGACCTCGGGGCGGCCGAAGAGCTTGACCAGCAGCGCGCCCGCCACCCCGAACCGCTCGGTCATGGTCGTGTTCATGGCCGCGTTGAGCTGGTAGGACTCCCGCGTCAGCTTGGCCACGCGCACCCCGACGAGCCGGGCCGGCAGCAGGAAAGCAGGTACCAGCAGCAGCGACAGGACGGTCACCTGCCACGACAGGCTCACCATCACGCCGACGGTGAGCACGAGGGAGATCAGGCTGCCCACGGTGCCGGACAGGGTCGAGGTGAAGGCCTGCTGAGCCCCGATGACGTCGTTGTTGAGGCGACTGACCAGGGCGCCGGTCTGGGTGCGGGTGAAGAACTGCAGGGGCATCCGCTGCACGTGGTCGTACACCTGGGTGCGCAGGTCGTAGATGATCCCCTCGCCGATGCGCGCCGACAGCCAGCGCTGGCCGATCGACAGTGCCGCGTCCAGCACCGCGAGGCCGGCGATCAGGCCGGCGATGGTCACCACCACCCGGCCGGCCCGCTCGCTGGGATTGCTGATTTCGTTGACCACGCTGCCCGCGAGCACGGGGGTGGCGACGGCGATGCCGGACGTGATGACGACGACCAACAGGAACAGGCCGATCATCGCGGCGTACGGCCGCGCGTACCGGAGCATCCGCAGCGCCGTCTGTCGACTCACCCGGCGGTCGCCGAGCTCGTCGCGCCGGCGCATGGAGCTGCGCATGCTCCAGCCGACGTGCATTAACCCACCGGGATGACCCATGACGCGCCTCACCTTCCGGGCCCGACCGTATGCCCGCGCAGCCCACAACCGCCCATCGCACAGGGCATGTTCCGGGTTGGGACGAGTCTCGCGCAGAGCGAAATTGCCGGCCCGAGCAGGGATACGCCCCCCGGACAGGGATACGGTCCCCGGGCCCGCGACGCTCCGGGCCCGGTCTACTCGCCAGCGCCCAGCAGGCCGCGCAGCATGCGGATCTGGGCCTCCCGCTCGGCCCGCTCCTGGTCGGCGAAGGTGCGCCCGGCCGCCGCCGCGAGCAGGGCCTTGATCTCCACCACCGCGTCGCGCGGGTGGGCGAGGATCTGGGCGGTCAGTTGCGCCACCGCCTCGTCGAGGCCGTCGCGGGGCACCACCGAGGTCGCGAGGCCGATCCGGGCGGCCTCCTCCGCGTTGACGCGCCGGCCCGTGACGCAGATGTCCAGCGCCCGCGCGTAACCGACCAGCTCGACCAGGCGTTTGGTGCCGCCGAGGTCGGGTACCAGCCCGAGCGTGACCTCGGCCATCGTGAACTGCGCATCATCGGCGCAGACACGCAGGTCGCAGGCGAGGGCGAGCTGGAAACCGGCCCCGATGGCGTGCCCCTGTACGGCGGCGATGCTGATGATGTCGGGCCGGCGCAGCCAGTCGAACGCTTCCTGGAAGCCCGCGATGAGCCGGCTCGCCTCGTCGTCGGGCAGGGCCGCGATGCGGGCGAGGCTCATCGGCTCGTCCGCCGCCTCCCCCGCACCGGACCCGCCACCGTCACCTGAGGG
>JADGGF010000359.1 GCA_019690055.1 Micromonosporaceae bacterium | reverse complement strand
CTCCGTGCCCACCCCCGCCACCGACGTGTGCACGACGGCCGAGGGGACGCACACGGTCGGCCCCGTGCTCGACTTCCTGCCCGGAACGGTGGTCGACTGCGCGCAGCCACACCTGACCGAGACGTTCCACGTTGACGTCTTTCCGCCCGATGTGGACACCGACCCGAACACCGTGCCGACGGTCGGCGGCGCCCGTTTCCGGTACGCCTACACGACCTGCCAGGAGGCGGCGGTCGAGTTCCTGGGCGGCGATCCGCACACGAGCCGGCTGGCGGTGGTCCCCGTGATGCCGTCGGAGCGGCAGTGGGCCGGCCGGGCCCGGTGGTTCCGGTGTGAGGTCCTGGAGCTCGCCGGGCTGGACCGTACCGTCGTCGCCCGCACCGGCTCGCTGCGCGAAGCGCTCGCCGAGTCCGGCCCGTTGACGACGAGCTGCGCCGACGTGACGTTCAACGCGGAGCGCACCGAGGTGCTCGCCGTCACCTTCACCCCGTGCGAGGAGGAGCACGACGTGGAGCTGACCGGCGCGATCACCCTGCCCGAGGGTGACTATCCGACGGCCGACCAGCTCGTCGAGCTGGTCGACGACGGCTGTCGGGAGGCCGGCGCCGCCTATGTGGGCATCGAGGCCGACGACCTGTTGCCGGTCGGCAGCGACACCTTCCAGTTCGCCGCTCCCATCGGCGCCGAGATGTGGTCGGCCGGTGAGCGGTCGGCGTGGTGCTTCTACGGTTCGTTGAAGCAGCGCCGCACCGGTTCCGTGCGCGGCCACGGGTCATTCCCGTACTGATCCCAGCCGCGCTCCCTCGCGCGGTTGCGCCGTCGTTCCCCTGCCCATGTGACGGCAAGGGTTCCGCCCAAACCGGACCAGGATCGCCCTTGCCTGGACTAGTACTGGATCTGATACAGTACTCGGCGTGATTGAGAACGCCGAGTCTGTGGCGACGGGTGAGGTCTTCGCCGCGGATCTCCTGCGGGGGCACACCGAGACCATCGTGCTCGGCGTGCTCAGCCGGGGTGACAGCTACGGATTCGAGATCTTCAAGGCGATCCGCGAGGCCACCGGGGGCGCCTACGAGATCAAGGAGGCCACCCTCTACGCGAGCTACCGCCGGCTGGTGCGGGACGGTCTCGTGGAGGCGTACTGGGGTGACGAGTCACAGGGCGGTCGTCGCAAGTACTACCGCATCACCGACGCTGGGCGGGCCGAGTTCCAGCGCAGCGTCCGGGCGTGGGTGATCACCCGGGAGATCATCGATTCCCTGCTCGGCGTCGATCGCGGCGTCGACAACCGAGACACCGCCGACCGCCAGAGTGGCGACGTCGGCAACCCAACGACCACAGTCGTGAGGCAACCGGGAAGGCGGCACGGCAATGAGTAACACCGCACTCGACATCCACCGGCTGCTCGACGAGGCATTCGTCGGCATCGAGGTCACGCCCGAGGTGCAGGACCTCAAGGAGGAGATGCGGGCCAACCTGGTGGCCCGGGTCGAGGAGCTCCAGGCATCTGGCGTCGCGCCAGGCGAGGCGGCGCGCCGGGCGATCGCCGAGCTGGGCGACGTCCGCGCCATCGTCGACGAGACGGTCCGGGTCGCCGGTGACGCCCCGTCGTGGCAGCGCCACCGGGTCCGGCCCCGGCCGGCGTACGTCATGCGGACCGTGCTCGTCGCGCTCGTCGCTGCGGCGGCGCTCGGGTTCGTGGTCCTGCGGCTGGCCGGTCTGGTCGGTGCCGAGGACCAGTCCACGCTGGACGTCGCGGCCGCGATCGCGGTTGCGGCGCTGGCCGGCGGGTTCCTCGTCGGCGACGGGCTGCGTCAGGAGACGACCACCAACCACCCGGTGTCCCGGCGGCGGGCCGTCGGCTACGGCGTGGCGACCACGGCTGGGCTGGTCGGCCTGGGCAGCGTGGCCGGGTACGTCCTCGACCGCGCGCTGGCGTGGCCGATCGCCGGCGTCGTCCTGCTTGTGGTATCCATCGTTATATTCACGTATCTGGGGACCACGCAGACCAACCGGCACAAGCCCTGGGTGGTCCGGGAGATGGCGCGGCACGAGCGGGCCGCCGACCGGTTCGAGCGGGATCCGGCCGCGGCGGCGCGGTTCGGTATCTACACCGTGGCCATCTGGATCGTGGCGCTGGCCGCGTTCGTCGTCGTCGGGTTCACCGTGGGCTGGGCCTGGTCGTTGCTCGCGCTGCTCGGCGGCGTGGTGGTGATGATGCTGACGCTGGCCCGGATGCTCTTCGGCGGCGACGCCCGGCAGGCCTGAGGCCGCGCCGGCCGGGCTCCCAACGGCCGGGCCCTTCTGTGATGTGCCCAACAGGGGAACGCCAGGCGAGCACGGGGTGGCCGAGGGCGAGACCTACGCTGGCGACATGCTGTTGCCCTCGGTACCCCGGCGGCTCGCGGCGGCCGATCCGGGTTGGGCGGAGACCACCGACGTGGTGGTCGTCGGCTCGGGGATCGCCGGGCTCACGTGTGCCCTGCACCTGCGGGAAGCGGGGCTGCACGTCACCGTGGTGACGAAGGAGAACATCGACGACGGTTCGACCCGCTGGGCCCAGGGTGGCATCGCTGCGGTCCTC
Source organism: Micromonosporaceae bacterium (assembly GCA_019690055.1). GTDB lineage: Bacteria > Actinomycetota > Actinomycetes > Mycobacteriales > Micromonosporaceae > DATBGZ01. The sequence goes on along the minus strand of JADGGF010000359.1, from coordinate 2,369 downwards.
GACCCGCTGGACACCCCGGAGGCGCACGCGCAGGACACCCTCGTGGCGGGGGCCGGTCTCGGCGACTCCGAGGCGGTCAGGGTGCTGGTGACCGAGGGGCCGGCCCGGGTCCGGGAGCTGATCCGGTGGGGCGCCCGCTTCGACCGGCATCCCGACGGGACGCTCATGCTCACCCGGGAGGGCGGTCACCACGCCAACCGCATTGTGCATGCGGGCGGCGACGCGACCGGGGCCGAGGTGCAGCGCGCGCTGCAGGAGGCGGTGCGCCGCGACCCGTGGATCCGGCTCGTCGAGCACGCCATGGTGCTGGACCTGCTGCGGGACGCGGCCGGTCGGGCGTGCGGGGTGACCCTGCACGTACTCGGCGAGGGAACCGAGGACGGCGTGGGTGCGGTGTTGGCCTCGGCCGTGGTCATCGCGTCCGGCGGCCTGGGCCAGGTCTTCGCCGCCACCACCAACCCCGTCGTGTCCACAGGGGACGGTGTGGCGCTGGCGCTGCGGGCCGGCGCGGCGGTCACCGATATCGAGTTTGTTCAGTTCCACCCGACCGCGCTGGCCATGTCCACAACGGACGGTGAACGCATTGAGCGGCAGCCGCTGATCAGCGAGGCGCTGCGGGGCGAGGGGGCGTACCTGGTGGACGCCGACGGCAAACGCTTCATGCTCGGCCAGCATCCGCTGGCCGAGCTCGCCCCCCGCGACGTCGTGGCCAAGGCCATCCACCGGGTGATGCTCGCCAGCGGCACCGACCACGTCTACCTCGACGCGCGTCACCTACCCGACGTCGAGCACCGCTTCCCGACGATCACCGCCGCCTGCCGGACCATCGGCATCGATCCGGTGACCGACCTGATCCCCGTCAGCCCGGCCGCCCACTACGCCAGCGGCGGCATCCGGACCGATCTGTACGGCCGCAGCTCCATCCCCGGCCTGTACGCCTGCGGGGAGGTGGCCTGCACCGGGGTGCACGGCGCCAACCGCCTCGCCTCGAACTCCCTGCTCGAAGGGCTCGTCTTCACCCGGCGGATCGCCGACGACATCGCCGCGTCGTTCGCCGCCGGCGCACCGCGCCCGGGCGATCCGGTCAGCGATCCGGTGGCGGCCGCCTGGGTGGTGGATCCGGCCGTACGGTCGGCGGTGCAGCAGGCGATGACCCGGGGCGCGGGCGTGCTGCGCAGTGCCACCTCCCTGGCTCAGACCGCCGCCGCGCTCGTCGAGGCCGGCGGTACCCGGTCCCGCCCCAACACCGCGAGCTGGGAGGCGACGAACCTCGTCACCGTCGCGGCGGCGCTGGTGGCCGCGGCCGGGCGGCGCGAGGAGACGCGGGGCAACCACTGGCGGGAGGACTTCCCCGAACCCCGCCCCGAATGGCTCGGCCACCTCGTCGCGCGCATCGACGACGACGGCCACCTCGACGAGACCTGGGAGCCGCTGTGAAACAGTCCACAGTAGACCTTCTCGAGGCGGCCGGACTGTCCGTCGACGCGGTGACGCGGATCGTCGCCGCCGCGCTGGAGGAGGACCTCGGTACGCCGGCGCGGGACGTCACCTCGCTGGCGACCATCGACGCGGCCCAGCAGAGCACCGGCGACCTGGTGGCCCGGGCGTCCGGGGTCGTGGCCGGGCTGCCGGTCGCGGCCGCGGTCTTCGACCTGGCCAGCGACGGCGCGGCGTCGTTCGTGGCGCAGGTGACCGACGGCGTACGGGTGGCGCGGGGCGACGTGCTGGCCACCGTGACCGGGTCGACGCGTTCTCTGCTCGCGGCCGAACGGACCGCGTTGAACCTGCTGTGCCGCCTCTCCGGCGTCGCCACCCACACCCGAGCCTGGGCCGACCGGCTCGCCGGTACAAAGACCCGGGTGCTGGACACCCGTAAGACCACGCCGGGGCTGCGGGTGCTGGAGAAGTACGCGGTGCGGGCCGGCGGCGGAACGAACAAGCGCATGGGCCTGTACGACGTGGCGATGGTCAAGGACAACCACGCCGTAGCGGCCGGAGGCGTGGTGGCCGCCTACCGCCGGGTCCGGGAGGCGTTCCCGGACGTGCCCGTGCAGGTCGAGGTGACCACAGTGGACGAAGCCGTGGCGGTCGTGGCCGCCGGCGCGGACTTCCTGCTCTGCGACAACATGAAGCCCGACCAGCTGCGCGAGGTGGTGACGGCCGTCGGCGACCGGGCCGAGCTGGAGGCGACCGGCGGGCTCACTCTCGAAATGGCAGCCGAGTACGCCGCCACCGGCGTCCACTACGTCTCGGTGGGCGCGCTCACCCATTCATCGCCGATCCTGGACATCGCCTTCGACCTGCGTCCTCAGTAGACCATCGCCCCTGACCTTCAGCGATCGTGGCCGACAGCGCGGGCGGGATGGACG
>JADGGF010000358.1 GCA_019690055.1 Micromonosporaceae bacterium | reverse complement strand
GTCGTGGACTCCTTCACCGTGGTGTACCGAGCCCCCGCGCCCGACCTGACGGTGCCGTACGTCATCGCCCGGGTTCGCTTGGACGAGGGGGTCGTCTGCCTGACCCGGCTCACCAGTGCCGATCCCGAGGCCTGGCGGATCGGCGACCGGGTCACCGTGGACTGGATCGATCTTCCCGACGGCCGCGCGCTGCCCGTCTTCGTCCCGGCCCCGGCTGACCGTCCCCGCTGACGCCCGCACAGGAAGGCAATGACGTGGAATTCCAGCTCACCGAGGACCAGCGCGAGTTTCGCGCGGTGCTGCGCACCTTCGTGGACAACGAGATCATTCCCGTGGCGCGGGAGTGGGAGCACTCGGGCCGGTACCCGACGGAGATCGTCAAGGGCATGGCCGACATGGGCCTGTTCGGTATCACCGTGCCCGAGGAGTACGGCGGTCTCGACCTCGATCCGGTCTCCTTCGCCCTCGTCTTCGAGGAGATCGCCCGCGGGTGGATGGGCATCGCCGGCATCCTCGGCAGCCACTCGCTGGCCTGCCGCCTGATCGCCATGCACGGAACCGAGGAGCAGAAGCGGAAGTACCTGCCCGACCTGGCGACCGGCAAGCGGCGGACCGGGATCGGGCTGACCGAGCCCGACGCCGGCACCGACCTGCAGGGGATCCGGACCACCGCGCGGCGCGACGGCGACTACTACGTGGTCAACGGCACCAAGATGTGGATCACCAACGCCCGGTACGCCGACCCGCTGCCGGTTCTGGTGAAGACCGACCCGACGGCCTCCCCGCCCCACAAGGGGATGAGCGTGCTGCTCATCGAGCAGGACACCCCCGGGTACGTGGTCACCAAGGACATCCCGAAGCTCGGGTACAAGGGCACCGAGTCCTGCGAGATCTCGCTGCAGGACGTGCGGGTGCACCGGGACCAGTTGGTCGGCGGTGTCGAGGGCCGCGGCATGCAGCAGGTGCTCTCCGCGCTCGAGTGGGGCCGGGTGAACATCGCGGCCCGGTCGGTTGGCATCGCCCAGCGGGCCTACGACGAGGCGCTCGCCTACGCCCAGCAGCGCCAGGCGTTCGGCCGGCCGATCGCGGACTTCCAGGCGATCCAGCTCAAGCTGGGACAGATGGCCACCCAGGTCCAAGCCGCCCGCCTGATGGCCTACTGGGCCGCCGACGCGGTCCGGCAGGGGCGTGCGGACGGCCCGACCGGTATGGCGAAGGTCTTCTGCTCCGAGGTGGCCCTGGAGACCTCGATCGAGGCCATGAAGGTGCACGGCGGGTACGGCTACTCCACCGAGTTCGAGGTGGAGCGCCTCTATCGCGACGCCATCCTGATGAGCATCGGCGAGGGCACCAACGACATCCTGCGGATGGTCGTGGCCAAGTCGGTGCTGCGCGGGGAGACGGTCGTCGGCTGAGCCCGCGCGGCCGCCCTCGCGGGCGGCGTCGGGCGTCTGCCTGAAAAATTCATAAGTGTCGACCGATGGCAAGGAGGCGACCGGTGAGCCGTCAACCCAGCCTGATCGTGATCGGTGGCGGGAGCAGCGGTCTGTGCACCACCATCTCCGCGGCCCAGCACGGCGCCCGGGTCCACCTGATCGACAAGCAGGCGCACCTCGGTGGGATGTTGCACATCGCCAACGGCGAGTTCTCCGGGGCGGGCACCCGCCGCCAGCGCGCCCGTGGCATCGACGACGATCCGGAACGCCACTTTGCCGACGTGCTGCGCCTGTCGCACGGCAAGGTGAACCGTGACCTGGCCTGGCTGTCGGTGAGCCAACAGGGCCAGACGGTGGACTGGCTCGACGACCTCGGCTTCGAGTTCCACCCGGCCACGCCGGGCCTGGTCCACGGCCACGAGGTCTACTCGGTGCCCCGCACCTACTGGGGCGTCGACTACGGCCTGTCGGTGCTGCGGCTGCTGGAACGGCTACTGGCTCCGCTCGTGGCCAGCGGGCAGGTCACCGTGCACCTGAGCACCGCGGTGACCGGACTGATCACAGTGGACGGTCGGGTCACCGGTGTCCGGATGCGCCGCGCGGACGGCTCGGGCGGCGAGCGCCAGCTAGCGGCGGACGCCGTCGTGCTGGCCACCGGTGGCTATGACGCCAACCCGGACCTGCGCAACCAGTTCCTGCCCCCGCACTGCGCCTCGGTGCTGATCGGCTGCCTCGACCACGCTACCGGCGATGGGCTGCTGATGGCGCGGGAGCTGGGCGCCGCGGTGTCCCGGGACGGATACTTCATCCCGGTGATGGGCCTGATACCGGACCCGGACCGCCCCGGGTTCGCGGTGGACTACCGCGAAGCGTTCCTGGAGATGGCGCCGGCCTACCGCACGCCGTACGAGATCTGGGTCAACAAGCGGGGCGAGCGGTTCGTGCGCGAGGACACCACCAGCCCGGAGCTACGGGAGCGGACGCTGCTCGAGCAGCCCGACGTGACCATGTACGTGGTGTTCGACGAGGCGGCGGTCCAGGCCGCGCCGGTGCCGCTGATCCGCAACGGGCGGGGCGACTGGACCAAACAGCGGTTCGCCGAAGCGTGCCGGACCAGCCCGTGGATCACCCGGGCGCCGACCCTGGAGGAGCTGGCCCGGGCGCTAGGGATCGATCCGGCGTCGCTGGTCGCGACGGTGACGCGCTACAACGCGGCCGTCGACGCCGGATCGGACCCGGACTTCGGCCGCACGGTGCTGCCGGCGCGCATCGAGACCGGACCGTTCTACGCGGTGACCAGCGTGGCGGCGTCGATCCTGTCCCGCGACGGCCTGCGGGTGAACACCGACCTGGCGGTGCTGGACGAGGCCGGAAACCCGATCAGCGGCCTGTACGCCGTGGGCGAGGTGCTGGGCAACAACGTCTTCGCGGGCGACAACTACGTGGGTGGCATGAGCGTCACCCCCGCCATGACCCTCGGTCGGTGGCTCGGCACTCGGCTGGCCACCCAGCTGTCGGCCGGGCCGACGGCCTGACGCCGCAAAGCCGGAGACCCGCTCGGCTGGCGGGTCTCCGGCTTCATGTCAGGGCGTTTCGGCTGGGGATCGATGCTCAGGCCGTCCGTTGAGTCAGGCGCTCGTCTCGTCGGGACGCAGCCAGTCACCGGTGCCGTACGGGTCCGGCAGCGGCTGCGAGCCGTGCTCGTGGATGATTCGCCAGACACCGTCGCTGCTGCGGCGAACCCCCCAGGTCATCCGCATGGTCAACGGACGGGGCTGGCCGGCGCCCTCGAACTCATACTCGATGACGCCGCACACCAACGCCAGCTCGGTGCCCTCGAAGACCTCCGGCCCGTTGGTCCACCGCCAGCTCTTCAACTGGATCGGGGCCTGGAAGTAGTCCCGCCACCCCTTGTGGATGCGCTGACCGCCCTTGTTGGTCCACCGGGGACCTTCCGGGAAGATGTAGGTGTCCGGTGACTCGTCGAAGCAGTCGAGCACACCCTCCAGGTGACGGTCCCGCAGCGAGTCGAGCATCAGGTGGACGGTGTCCAGCGGGGACCGGGTTGTCGAAGCGATCACGTCGTTTCTCCCATCTGTACCAGGGTGCGTGGCCTCATGGCGCGCCGCGAGGCGGTGGTTGATGGCGATCTCCGTCCCCGGCGTGCGGGCCGGGCCGGCCCTGCGGGTACGGCCCGCAGGACCGGCCACGGTGACCGGACGTGACCGAACGCCTATTCGGCGATCCAGGCGCGGTCCAGGTCACGCAGGCTGAACAGGGACGACGGCGAGTGCCCCCTCAGGCGCTGGGAGTACGCCTCGACGTAGCGGGCGGTGACCGTCGGGATGTACGGGACGACCTCCAGGTCACGCTCCTGCACGGCCCGCCAGGCCGCGGCCGGATCCGCCGGGTCGCTCATCGCCTCGACCAGCAACCGGTCCAGCTCCGCGTCGCTGAACTTGATGTAGTTCGAACCGGACGTGGAGTGAATCGCGGCGAACACGTACATGGGCGTGAACCCGGAGGTCAGACCCACCTCGATATTGAGGAGCATCAGGTCGAAGTCGCCCGAGAGGAGCTTGGGCAGGTAGCTCGCCGCCTCCTCGGGGGACAACGCGACGTCCAGGCCGAGCTCCTTGAGGTTCGCCTGGATGATGGTCCCGACCGCGATGGCCGTGGGCTCGTTGCGGACCACCAGCTCGATCGGGGTGCCAGCCGCGACCCCGGAGGCCGCCAGTTCCGCCTTGGCCTTGTCCAGGTTGGCGGTGTCGCCGTAGGTCGTGCCCAACTTCTCGTCCCAGTAGGGAGTACCGCTGGCCATCAGGGTCGAGGCGGGCGATGCGGCTCCCCGGAACACCACGTCCGCGATCTGGCCCCGGTCGATCGCCCAGGCCACCGCCTTGCGGAAGTGGGGATCGGAGGTCGGCCGGCCATCCTTATGCGAGGGGAACAGCGTCGGCAGCAGCGCGGACTTGGGCGTGGTGACCACGTTGACCCCGCGGGCCTTGAGCACGTCGATCTGGTTGAACGGAACCATCGGCATGATGTCGGCGTCGCCGTTGGTGATGTTGGTGATCCGCGCGGCGTCCTCAACGACCGTCCGCATCACCACGCCGTCCAGGTAGGGCAGACCCTCGACGAAGTAGTTGTCGTTCCGCTCGAGCACCACCTGGGAGCCCTGGTCCCAGCGGACGAACTTGAAGGGTCCGGTCCCCATCATCGTGTTGGCCCACGTCTCGTTGGGCACGTACGGCTTTGAGGAGCTGATGATCGGAACCTGCGCGAGCATCCCCTGCAGCACCGAGTGAGGCCGGGAGAGTTCAAGCTGGACGGTCGTGTCGTCCGGCGTGCTCACGGCGGCGATCGGCGAGAGGCCGGCGTACCAGGTGGACCCGTTCTTGGGGTCGAGGATCGCGTTGATCGTGTGGGCCACGTCCTTGGCGGTGAAGCGCGACCCGTCGTGCCAGGTGACGTCGTCCCCCGTGTCTTATAAACATATACCCGCCCACGCGCCGCGTAGGTATGTCGTT
>JADGGF010000357.1 GCA_019690055.1 Micromonosporaceae bacterium | reverse complement strand
CGACGATTCCCCAGCCCACCGGGGTGCGCTGGCAGCAGTACCTCATGGTGCTGCCCATGCTCGCCGGGACCGTGGCGACGGCGCTGATGTTCGGCGGGCGGGACGGGGCGAGCCCGTACACGTACGTCGTCGGCGCGATCTTCGGACTGTCCACTTTGGGCATGCTGGTGATGAACCTCGGCATGGCGAGCGGGCCCCGCAAAGCCGAGCTCATCGCCGCCCGACGCGACTACCTGCGCTACCTCGCCGGCGTACGACGAAAGGTCCGCGCCACGATCGTCGAGCAGCGCGAGGCGCTCATCTACCGACACCCCGATCCGCAGTCGCTGTGGAGCGAGGCGATGGGCCGGCGGGTGTGGGAGCGCCGGCCGACCGACGCCGACTTCGGGGTCGTCCGGGTCGGCGTGGGTCCCCAGGCGCTGGCCACTCCGCTGGTCGCGCCGACCATCGATCCGACGACCGACCTCGAACCGGTGACCGCCGGCGCGCTGTACCGGTTCCTCAGCACCTACTCGGTGGTGCCGGACCTGCCGATCTCCATCGCGGTCCGGGCCTTCAGCCGCGTGTTCATCGTCGACCGGGCCGGCGGCGACGCGGGTGGTCGGGCGCTGGCCCGGGCCATGATCGGCCAGCTCGCCACGTTCCATGCTCCCGACGACCTCGTGGTCGCGGCGTGTGTGTCCGCCGACCGTCGCCGGGAATGGGAATGGCTCAAGTGGCTGCCCCACGCCCTGCACCCGACCGACCACGACGCGCTCGGCCAGCGCCGGCTCGTGGTCTCCGCACTGTCCGAACTGGACGATCTGTTGGCGGACCTGGTCGCCAAGCGGCCGCGATTCCACGCAGCGGCGGGCGGCCGGGGCGCCGACCCGGCCAGCCCCCCCCACATCCTCATCGTGGTCGATGGCGCCGAGACCACGGGGTCGGCCCACTTCGGCATCGACGGTGGCCTGGCCGGCGTCACGCTCATGCAGATCGGCGGCGCCCCGCCCCGCGGCGTCGACCGGGCGACGATCGCCTTCACCATCGATGACGGCGGGATCCTGCGCAGCGCCACGATGGACACCGAGCAGGAGATCGGCCGGGCCGACGGGCTGTCGGTGGCAGAGGCCGACACCCTGGCCCGCCGGCTGGCCCCCCTGCGCCTGTCCCAGGCGACCCGCGAGCAGGCGCCGCTGGCGGCCGACCGGGACCTGACCGAACTGCTCGGAATTGCCGACATCGCCGAGGCGGAGATCGCGCAACTGTGGGCGCCGCGGCCAGCCCGCGAGCTGCTGCGCATCCCGATCGGCACCGGTGAGCGCGGTGGTGTGGTGTACCTGGATCTCAAGGAGGCGGCCCAGGACGGCATGGGGCCGCACGGGATGATCGTGGGCGCCACCGGCTCCGGGAAGTCCGAGCTGCTGCGCACGCTGGTGCTCGGCCTCGCCGCGACCCACTCCTCGGAGACGCTGAACTTCGTGCTGGTCGACTTCAAGGGCGGCGCGACCTTCGCCAGCCTCGAGCGTCTCCCGCACACGAGCGCGGTGATCACCAACCTGGCCGATGAACTGCCGCTGGTCGACCGCATGCACGACGCGCTGACCGGCGAGCTGATCCGCCGCCAGGAGCTGCTGCGGCGCGCCGGCAACTTCGCCTCGCTGCGCGACTACGACCGGGCCCGGGCGAGCGGCGCGCCTCTGCCACCGCTGCCGTCGTTGCTGCTGGTCTGCGACGAGTTCACCGAGATGCTCACGGCCAAGCCCGAATTCATCGACATCTTCCTCCAAATTGGACGCATCGGTCGGTCCGTCGGCGTCCACCTGCTGCTGGCCACCCAGCGGCTGGAGGAGGGGCGGCTGCGCGGCCTGGACGCCAACCTGTCCTACCGCATCGCCCTGCGCACCTTCAGCGCGCTGGAGTCTCGCGCGGTGATCGGCGGCCCCGAGGCGGCGAGCCTTCCGTCGACCCCCGGCCATGGGTACCTCGCGGTCGCGACCGAACCGCCCCAGCGGTTCAAGGCGGCGTACGTCTCCGGCCCGTACCAGCGCCGCCGCACCAGCACGGCTGCGGCGCCCACGGTGCTGCGCATGTACGACTACACCACCGCCTACGTGCCCGCTCCCCAGGCGGAGGTCGAGGCGGCGCCGGTGGCGCCGGCCGACGAACGGGCCCCCACGCTCCTGGACGTCATCGTCGACCGGCTCGCCGGCCAGGGCCCGCCGGCGCACCAGGTGTGGCTGCCGCCGCTGCGCGAGTCGCCGACCCTGGACGAGCTCTTCGGTGGCTTCGTCACCGACCCGGTGCGGGGCATCACCCCGGCCAACCCGACGCTGCGGGCGACGCTGTCCGTGCCGGTGGCCATTGTGGACAGACCACTGGAGCAGCGGCGCGACGTGGCCTGGCTCGACCTGTCGGGAGCCAACGGTCACCTCGCCATCGCCGGCGGCCCACAGAGCGGCAAGTCCACCCTCGTCCGGACGCTGGTGTGCGCGCTCGCGTTGGCGCACACGCCCACCGAGGTGCAGGTGTACTGCCTGGACTTCGGCGGCGGTTCGCTCGGGTCGTTGCGCGATCTGCCGCACGTCGGGGGAGTGGCCGGGCGTCTCGACCAGGCCCAGGTCCGCCGCACCGTTGGCGAGATGGCCACGCTGCTGGCCGACCGGGAGCGGCGCTTCGCCGCGCGGGGCATCGACTCCATGGCCACCTTCCGCCGGCTGCGTCGACCGTCCACACCGGACGCGACCCTGGCAGTGTCCGAGGACGGGTTCGGCGACGTCTTCCTCGTCATCGACGGCTGGTCGACCATCCGGTCGGACTTCGAGGAGCTCGAGCCGGTGCTCGTCGACATCGCCACCCGCGGGCTCAGCTACGGGGTGCACCTGATCATCACGGCCACCCGGTGGAACGACATCCGGATGAACATGAAGGACCTGTTCGGGTCCAAACTGGAGCTTCGGCTCGGCGACCCGTCCGACTCGGCGGTGAACCGCAAGCTGGCCGCCAACGTACCGACGGGCGTACCGGGGCGGGGCCTGACCGCGGAGGGCCTGCACCTGCTCACCGCCCTGCCCCAGGTGGCCGGCCACCCGCACGCGGCGCTGGTCCGGGCGATCGCCGAGGCCTGGTCCGGGCCGGCCGCCCCGGCGGTCCGCATGCTGCCGACCCTGCTGCCCTACTCGGCCCTTCTCGTCCGCGACGAGACGGGCCGCGAGCGGCCGATCGGCGAGGGCCTGGCCCTGCCGATCGGTATCGCCGAGGCCGACCTGCGTCCGGTGACCATCGACTTCGCCACCGAGCCGCACCTGCTGGTCTTCGGCGATGAGTCGGGCAAGTCAGCCCTGCTGCGCAGCCTCGCCGAGTCGATCGTTCGGCGGTTCACGCCGGAGCAGGCCCGCATCATCCTGGTCGACTACCGGCGCAGCCTGCTCGGTGCGATCACCACCGAGCACCTGATCGGCTACGGCACGGAGCTGGAGCACAGCAGCGACCTCATCGCCTCAGCAGCGGTCTATATGGACAAGCGTCGGCCCGGCCCGGACGTCACCGCCGAGCAGCTGCGCGCCCGCTCCTGGTGGGAGGGGCCCGAGCTGTTCGTCCTCGTCGATGACTACGACCTGGTCGCCACCGGCGGTCGCAACCCCCTGCAGCCCCTGCTGGAGTACCTGGCCCAGGCCCGGGACATCGGCCTGCACGTCGTGATCGCCCGGCGCGCCGGTGGGGCCGGCCGGGCCCTGTACGACCCGATCATCCAGCGACTGCGGGAGCTGGGCTCGCCCGGCATCGTCATGTCCGGCGACCGGGAGGAGGGTGTGCTGCTCGGCAACGTCCGCCCCTCGGCCCTACCCCCGGGCCGCGGCTACCTGGTCACCCGCCGCCAGGGCGCCCGCCTGATCCAGTTGGCCTACCTCGAACCGCCCACTGCCTGATCAGACGCCGTCGGGGTGCGAAATCCACGATTCATCTTCGTTTTGAATCTTTATCTCTACCCTCAGACGAAGAGCTTGCCCCTTGACGGGGTCAGGTGCAGCGGCCGGTGGGGACGGGGTCGCGGGCCGAGGCGGCGGCGTTGGCGACCGGCATGACCTCGGACGGGGCGAGCGCGAAGCCGGTCTCGTCGTCGTCCAGCGCGGCCGCGAAGATCACGCCCAGCACCCGGCCGTCGATATCCAGCAACGGGCCGCCGGAGTTCCCGCTGCGGACCGTGGTGCGCAGGATGTAGACCTCCCGGATCACGTCCCGGTCCTCATAGATGTTCGGCCCCTTCACCATGCTCACGTCCCGGACCCGGGCGGAGACCGGCGTGTACGGACCGTCCAGCGGGTAGCCGACGACGATCGCGTCCGCACCCGCCTCGGCCAGATTCGGCGCCCAGGGGAGGGGCGGCGCGGAGAGGTTCGGCGCGTAGATGACGGCCAGGTCCCGGTCGGCGTCGTAGTGCACGACCCGGCCGAGCCGCGACTCGCCGACAGTCTCGACCGTGACCGGGCCCTCGGTGCCGGCGACCACGTGCGCGTTGGTCATCACGTGCTCGGGCGCATAGACGAATCCGGTGCCCTCAATAAGGCGACGGCACGACGGCGCGGTCCCGGTCACCTTCACCACCGACGGGTGCACCCGTTCGACCACGGGCAGCGCGAGCAGATCGGGGTTCGGAGGGTCCACGTCGCGGACCTCCGTCGGCGTGAGGTCGCCGAAGACCTTCGGGAAGTCGCCACCCGCGATCGTGTCCTGCAGGCGGTCGTAGAGCACCCGCGCCGGATCAGGGATCACCGCGTCGATGCCGTGCAGGATGACGCTGTTGCGCACCGCCCGGGACAGTGCCGGCAGCGGCGACGAGGCGAGCGGCACGGCCACCATCCAGGCGACCATGAGCAGCGCCAGCACCGAGACGATGACCCCGCCCACGTCGTCGGCTCGGCGACCCTGCTCGCTGGAGATGGCCCCGCGCAGCCGCCCGCCCGCCCAGGCCGCGACCGACTGCCCGAACAACGCCA
>JADGGF010000356.1 GCA_019690055.1 Micromonosporaceae bacterium | reverse complement strand
TCGTACTCGGGCTGGGGCTCGGGCTGGGACTCGGGCTCGCGCCGCCGCCCGGCTCGGTGCCCCCCGGACCAGGGGCAAGGCTGCTGCCGGCGCAGAGCGTGCCGTTCTTGAAGTACCCCTCCACGCCACCGGTTTCCGGGTAGTACTTGATGTAGTACGCAGCCGTCTGCGAGTTTTCGTCGGTGTTCGGCAGGCTTCGCAGGTAGTTCTCGTTCGGGTCGTTGACCAGCTTGTCCAGGGTCTCCGGATACGCGCCATTCTTGGCGCGGTACGCCTCGACCGCGACCTCGACCGCCTTGACGTCGGACTTGCAGGCGGCCTCCTCGCCCCGGTCGTCGAAGGCGCCCACGGCGAGTATCACGACGGCGGCGAGCACACCGAGAATGACAATCACAATAAGTAGCTCGATGAGGGTGAAGCCGCTCTCCCTACGACGAGCTTCGAGGAGGCGCTGACGCACGAGATCTCCCTACGGGGTTCGGGTCCAGGTGGCGGATGGCGGGATGGGCGGTCCGACCGTCGGCCGTCCCGCCCACAAAACTTGCGCAGAAAGTGCAGCCGACTCAGGGGGCCGGGGTGTTCACCGCACCGGTCAGACAGTCGACGTCGTCGTCAGTGGTGTCGGTGCCCTTGTTGAGGAACCCCTGCACGGCGCCTGTACCCGGGATGTACTCGATGTGGTACGCGAAGTCCTTCGACGTCGAGGTGTTCGGCAGGCTACGCAGGTAGTTCTCGTCCGTGTTGCTGACCAGGTCGTCCAAGCTGCCCGGGTACGAGCCGTTCTTGGCGCGGTACGCCTCGACCGCGACCTCGACCGCCTTCACGTCGGACTTGCAGGCGGCCTCCTCGCCCCGGTCGTCGAAGGCGCCCACGGCGAGCACCACGACGGCGGCGAGAACGCCGAGAATGACGATGACGATCAAAAGCTCGATAAGGGTGAAGCCGCTGTCCTTCCGGCGGGCTTCGAGGAGTCGGTGACGCACGAGATCTCCTTGGTTGTCCAATCTGCCCGGCGCGGCCCCCGGGGTACGGAGGCTGACGATAAGGCAACACGCATTGTCTTTTCCAGCAACGACAACCGCCTTGCCGGCAAACCTGACCGAACGTCTAATGTCGAGGTCACAAACCTGACTAACGCCCATTACCACATTCGAATTACTGTCCCGATTACTTCCCGAATGGGAGTAATCGGGCAATCCGATCGTTTTCCATTGTCATCGGATTTGACCGGGACGGACGACTTTCGACCACGCCGGTCGGTGCAGTCGGGGGATGAACCGGGGCGACCGCGACATTTTTTGGTGGCGACGTTGGCGGTAGGCGACGTCCGGGGGCGAGCGGCGGGCCAGGGCCGGCGCTCCCCGGCTCGTCGACCGTCCCTCGGACAACCCGGGCATGGTCCGTTTCCCGACAGCGCCGTCGCATTTCCCGATGCTGACCGCGCGAAACCGGCCGGAAACGATCAATGGTCAAGCCGGTCCGGGCCGTTATCGGCGCACAGAGGAGTCGGCTGCGCGAACGCGGGATGGAGTCAGTCGCGCTACGCGGGATGGACCTGAGCGATGACGACGTCAGCGGTGTCGGCGACCGGAATGTCGAGCTGGGCCCACTCTCCACTGTCGACGGTCCACTCGTGCACACCGTAGCGGACCCGCGACACACTGTGGTTAGCCGAGTGGGCGACGAGCCAGTAGGCGAGCTGCCAGCCGCTGCGGTCGTGGACCGCGGTGATCGAGAGGCGGCCGCGCGCGGCGTCCGCCACCGCATCGGCGGCCGTACCCCAGTCGGCCGCCAACCCCGCCGCGAGCGCCTCGGTCGCGGCGGCGCCGCGCAGCGTCGGCTCCCCTGCCCGGGTGCAGGTGACGGCGGTGGCGTGCGTACCGAGGAGGGCCTCACCGAGCACCTGGGCGTCCGACTCCCACTTCTGGTACGCCTCGGGGTACGCGCTGCGCTGAACCGCCTGGGCCGCCTCGGTGAGCCGCATCTGTTCCCACCCCGGCACCCGCATCAGCTGGTTGTAGAACGCCCGGGCCGCGTACCGCGGATCCTGGACCTGCTCCGCCGTGCCCCAGCCCTGACTCGGCCGCTGTTGGAACAGACCCAGCGAGTCGCGGTCGCCGTAGGAGAGGTTGAACAGCTCGGACTCCTGCATGGCCGTGGCCAGCGCGATAACGACGCCGCGATCGGGTATTCCCATGGTGATGCCGGTCGCCGCGATCGTGGCCGCGTTGGCCATCTGTTCCGGCGCGAGGGAGACCGAGCCACTGGCCGTACGGGCCTGGCACGTCTTACTCCCGGGCATCTCGATCGGCAGTCGCCCGTCGCGGCCCATGACGACGTATATGACCGCTCCGAGGACCGCAGCGACCACCAAGAGCCCCAGCGCGCGGCGCATGGCCTAACGATAGGGGAGATCAACGGAGTCCGGGCAGTCACGACGGGCCGCGCTGACCGCGGGACGGGCGGAGGGGCCGGGCGCCGGGTCCGTACGGGAGACTGGAGGCATGCCGAGCGCGCCGCCCGATGGTCAGCCCGTCCCGATCGACGGGTCACTGCCGGCCGCCGCGCTGGCAGAGCTGGCCGACGGCCCCCGCGCGTTTGGCATCTATGTCCATGTGCCGTTCTGCGCCAGCCGCTGCGGCTACTGCGATTTCAACACGTACGCCCCCGGCGAACTCGCGGGGGCGACGCACGAATCCTATGTGGCGACCCAGAAATCCTATGTAGACAGTGTGCTGGCCGAGTTGGCGCTGGCGGCCCGGGTGCTGGACGGGGCGGCGCCGACCGTGCAGACGGTCTTCGTCGGCGGCGGGACCCCGACACTGCTGCCGCCGGAGGACCTGGCCCGCATCCTGGCGGGTATCGACCGGGCCTTCGGCCTCGCACCGGACGCCGAGATTACGACCGAGGCGAACCCCGAGTCGGTCACGCCAGCATCCCTGCGCGCCCTCCGCCAGGCCGGTTTCACCCGGATCTCGCTGGGCATGCAGTCGGTCGCGCCGCACGTGCTGGCGCTCCTCGACCGCCGACACACGCCGGGCCGGGCCACGCAGGCGGCCGAGCAGGCCCGGGCGGCCGGATTCGAGCGGGTGAACCTCGACCTGATCTACGGCGTGCCCGGCGAGCGACCGGAGGATTTCCTCGCCTCCCTCGACGCGGCCGTGGCCGCCGGGGTGGACCACGTCTCGGCCTACGCGCTGACGGTCGAGGAGGGCACCCGGTTGCATGCCCGCGTCCGCCGCGGCGAGATCCCCGCGCCCGACGACGACGTGGCGGCGGACCGCTACCTGGCCGCCGAGGAGCGGCTGACCGCGGCCGGGTTCACCTGGTACGAGGTCTCCAACTGGGCCCGCTCACCGGACTCCGCCTGCCGGCACAACCTCGGCTACTGGCGGGGCGACCACTGGTGGGGCCTGGGGCCGGGTGCGCACAGCCACGTCGGCGGCGTGCGCTGGTGGAACGTCCGCCACCCGGCCGCGTACGCCCGCCGGCTCGCCGACGGCCACACACCAGCCCAGGCGCGGGAGGTGCTCACCGTCGAGCAGCGCCAGGTGGAAGAGGTGATGCTCCGGGTGCGGATGGCCGATGGGCTGGCGCTGGACCGGTTGTCCGAGCCCGGCCGGGCCGCCGCCGTACGGTGCATGGCCGACGGCCTGCTGGACCCGCACGCCCACGCAGCCGGCCGCGCGGTGCTCACCCTGCGCGGCCGGCTGCTCGCCGATGCCGTCGTCCGCGACCTGCTGGCGTGACGGGCCGACGGCGCTACTTGATCAACCGGAGGCTGAGCGGGTAGCGGTAGAGCTGGCCCTCGATCGCCCTCACTCCGGCGAGAATGCCGAAGATGACCATGACGAGCCAGGTGACGAGGGGCAGGAAGAACAGAATGCCGAACGAGCAGACCGCGAGGATCGAGGCGATCAGGGTGGCCGCGCTCCAGGTGATCTGGAAGTTCAAGGCCTCGACGGCGTGCGCGCGCACTGTGGGCGACTCGTTGCCCTTAGCCAGCAGGGCGATCAGCCCGGCGATGAAGCCGACGACGATGCCACCGAAGTGGGCGATGAGGGCCCAGGTCTTCTCGTCGCTGTTCGCGTAGCCAGTCGGCGGACCGGGGTATGGAGCGCCCATCGGCGTACCTCCTCGGAAGATTCGGACGACCCTGTGTCGTCTCCCGCACACCGTAGGGCCGAGGTTCAAGGCGCGCCAGTAACAGACGCGCGTGGCGAACCCATCGACCTCCGCAAACATCACCAATCGGGTAATAACTGGCCAACAGGCCGGTGCGCGACCGTCGCGTCCGCGCACGGGCCGACGTAAACTGGCACTCACCGTGCAGGAGTGCCAGGCACGGCTAGTGGTGCACGATCAACGGACAGGACGGTGATCGCGTGGCTCTCGATGATCGCAAGCTCGAGGTGTTGCGCGTCATCGTTGAGGACTACGTGGCAACCCAGGAGCCCGTCGGCAGCAAGGCGCTGGTCGAGCGACACAAGCTCGGCGTCTCGCCCGCCACCGTGCGCAACGACATGGCGGTGCTCGAGGAGGAGGGGTACCTCCGCCAGCCCCACACCAGCGCCGGACGAGTGCCCACGAACAAGGGATACCGGCTCTTCGTCGACCGGCTGTCCCGCATCAAGCCGCTCTCGGCGGCCGAGCGCCGGGCCATCGAGCGCTTCCTGGCCGGCGCGGTCGACCTGGATGACGTCGTTCACCGCGCGGTGCGCCTGCTCGCCCAGCTGACCCGGCAGGTGGCGGTGGTGCAGTACCCGAGCCTGTCCCGGAGCAAGGTTCGGCACCTGGAGCTGGTCCCGATCTCCACCACCCGGCTCATGCTCGTGCTGATCGCCGACACCGGGCGGGTGGAGCAGCGCCTCGTGGACCTCCCCGCCCCGATCGACACCGAGCTGGTCAACGACGCCCGCCAGCTCCTCAACGACACGCTGGTCGGGTTGTTCTTCGTGGACACCACCACGCCGATCCTCGAGATG
>JADGGF010000355.1 GCA_019690055.1 Micromonosporaceae bacterium | reverse complement strand
GACAGGCACTCACCAGTCATCGACGACGAGGAGGCCCCCCCCCCCATGCACGACCCGTACGCCCACCTGCCACCGGTCCCGTCCTTCACCGTGACCAGCACCGACGTCGCCGACGGGCAGCCGATGCCGCTCGCGCAGATGAGCGGCGTGTTCGGCGCCGGCGGCCAGGACATCTCCCCGCAGCTGTCGTGGTCCGGCTTTCCGCCGGAGACGCGCAGCTTCGCGGTGACGATGTTCGACCCGGACGCGCCGGTGCCGAGCGGCTTCTGGCACTGGGCGGTGCACGACATCCCGGCCGACGTCACCTCGCTGCCCACCGGCGCCGGCAGCCCCGACCGGAAGGGCCTGCCGGAGGGGGCCATCATGCTGCCGGTCGACGGCGGGTTCGTCCACTACGTGGGGGCGGCGCCGCCGGTGGGGCACGGTACGCACCGGTACTTCATCGTGGTGCACGCGCTCGACGTGCCGACGCTGGGCGTCGAGCCGGACAACACACCGGCGGTGCAGGGCTTCTACATGTTCGGCCACGTGCTGGCCCGGGCCATGATCGTGCCCACCTGCCGGCGGGACTGAGCCGAGCGCGCGTTCTCCTGCCGCTACGGTGGGAGATCGTGAGCACTCTGGTACGACACCCCGGCTCGTCCGCGAGCCAGGTCGTTTGGTGACCGGAGCGGGGCGGCGCCGCGGCCGTGACGCCGAGGTGCCGCCCACCGGACCGGTCCGCGACCCCACCGCCGGCGGGGCGCCCACCGCTGACGCGCCCACCGCCGCCGCCCGGACGCGCGCCGCGGACCACGAACTGGGCCACCGGCAGATCGTGGCCATCCTGGTCGGGCTGATGCTCGGCATGTTCCTCGCCGCGCTCGACCAGACGGTGGTCGCCACCTCCATCCGGGTCATCGCCGACGACCTGCACGGCTTCTCGATTCAGGCCTGGGCCACGACCGCCTTCCTCATCACCTCGACGATCGCGACCCCGCTCTATGGAAAGCTGTCCGATATTTACGGTCGAAAACCCTTCTTTCTGTTCGCGATCGCGATCTTCATCGTCGGCTCGGCGCTGTGCGGGATCGCCCAGAGCATGTACCAGCTCGCGGTCTTCCGCGCCATCCAGGGGATCGGGGCCGGCGGACTGTTCTCGCTCGCGCTGGCGATCATCGGCGACGTCGTCCCACCCCGGCAGCGCGCCCGGTACCAGGGGTACTTCCTGGCCGTGTTCGGCACCTCGAGCGTGGTCGGTCCCGTCGTCGGGGGCTTCTTTGCGGGCGCGAGCAGCATCCTGGGGATCGCCGGGTGGCGGTGGATCTTCTGGATCAACGTGCCAGTCGCGCTGGTCGCGCTCGTCGTGGTGACGAAGGTGCTGCACCTGCCGCACACCCGGCAGGACCACCGCATCGACTGGCCCGGCGCGCTGTCGCTGGTCGTCTGCCTGGTTCCGCTGCTCATCGTGGCCGAACAGGGGCGCACCTGGGGCTGGGGGTCCGACCGGGCGTTGCTGTGTTACGCGGTGGGCGCGGTCGGGCTCGGCGCGTTCCTCGCCTGCGAGCGGCGCTACGCCGACGAAGCGTTGCTGCCGCTACGGCTGTTCCGTGGCCGGACCTTCGCCATCGGCACCGCCAGCAGCGCGATCATCGGCATGGGCATGCTCGGCGGGTTGCTGCTGATCCCGCTGTACCTGCAGGTCGTGCGGGGATCCAGCCCGACCCGGGCCGGGCTGGAGGTCATCCCTCTGGTGGCCGGCATCATGATCGGCTCGGTGCTCTCCGGCCAGGTCGTCGCCCGGACCGGACGTTACCGGGCGTTACCCATCACCGGCACGGCGCTGCTCGCGGTGTCCTTCCTGCTGTTCTCGTTCGTGGGCGCGGACACTCCCCTGGGGCTGATGATGGCGATCATGGTGGTGCTCGGGTTCGGCCTCGGGTGCACCATGCAGCCCACGGTGCTGGCCGTGCAGAACGCCGCGTCACCCCACGAGATCGGCGTATCGACCTCGGCCGTGACCTTCTTCCGGTCCATGGGTGGCACGGTCGGCGCCGCGGCGTTCCTGTCGATCCTGTTCACCCTGCTACCTGAGCGGGTGCGGGCGGCCTACAGCGAGGCGGCCACGACCCCGCAGTTCCAGGAGGCGGTCCGGGACCAGCCCGAGCAGGCCCAGATGCTGATGCAGGCCGCGGGCGGCGAGGCCGGGCTGAACGACACGTCGTTCCTCACCCGCCTCGCGGCGCCGTTGGCCCACCCGTTCAAGGTCGGCTTCAGCGAGTCGATGGACGTGGCCTTCCTCGTCGCCGCGGCCATCGTGCTCGTCGGGCTGGTCGTCATCTGGTTCCTGCCCGAGCTACCGCTGCGGCGCGGTTCGGCGGCCCAGGAGCGGGCCGCCGCGGCCGCCGCGGGCGAGGACCCGGCCGCCTGACGCCGGGCCGGGGCCGATGATCGCGTAGCCCGACCCGTCTGTTGCGTCCACTTGCGCGCATCGGGTGCACTGGGCGGCATGACACGCCGACCGACACTCAACCAGCGCATCGTGCCGCTGCTTACTTCGCTGGCCCTCGCCATGGTTGCCGCCGCCGGCTGCAGCCCCTCGACCGGTTCGTCAAACGACCCCACCACCCCGGCGCCCACGGAGACCGGCACCGCACCCAGCGCGAGCGCCACGGCGACGCCGACGTCGACCCCGACCGTGCTGTTCGAGTTCACCACCGACGGCGCCGGACCGTACCGGCTGGGCCTGGGCCTCACCGAGCTGCAGTCCAACCCCGGCCTGGACCAGGTCACGCCCAATCCCGACTGCCCCGGGAACATGACGGCCCGCGGCGCTGGCATCTGGCGCGACGTGGTCCTGCACTTCCGCCCCGACGGCCGGCTCTACCTCACCGAGAACCGGTCGCTGGCCCTGCCCACACCGTCCGGGGCCTACCTCGGCACCCCGCTGGAGGATCTCAAGAAGATCTACGCCGGCCTGGTCACCGAGGAGCTGACCCGGGGGACGGCCTCGGCGTTCTACGTGCAGACCTTCGGCGGGCGCGGCATCCTGTTCGTGCTCAACGCCAACAAGCAGGTCGATGTCATGTACGCCGCCGACGGTCCCTGGCTGCGCAACACGTTCAGCATGACCGACAAGCTCTGCTGATGGCCGACCCAACGGCGTCTGGCTGACCGCGGTCCCGACATCTCGGCTGCGGTCGGCCAGGCGTTGACCTGACCGCGGTCGAAGGATCTCGGCCGACCCGTCCAGGGCCGGCGTCGCGGGCCGCCTCGGCTATCCACCGTGGCTGTACCGGCGGGTCATCCGCCGTAGCGGTACAGGCGGGTATCCCGCGGACGGAAGCCGAGGCGCTCGTAGAGGCGACCCGCCGCGTCCCGATCGGGCCGGGAGGTCAGATCCAGCGTGCGCGCCCCGGCGCGTTGCGCCGCGGCGATCGCTGCCTGGGTCAGCGCGGTGCCCACCCCCTGACCCCGAGCCGCCGTGTCGACCACGACATCTTCGATCCGGGCGCGCAGCCCGGTCGGGATCGGCACCAGCACGAGCGTGAGCGTGCCGACGATGGTTCCGTCGGCGGATCGGGCCACGAAGACAGTGTTCGCGTCGTGACCGAGGATGCGGGTAAGCGCGTCGGCGTCGAGTGCGGCCGCCGAGCGGGACAGTTGCGGGAGCAACCGACCAAACGCCTCAACCAGTTCCGTGGTGGCCTCCGACGCCACCTCGACCGTCACCGTCACGGACCGAGGATAAGGCGACGGACCGCCGATCAAGACCCACGGACCACGACCAAAGCCCACAGACCGACCACCAGGGCCAACGGACCGACCACCAGGCCCACGGACCGACCACCAGGCCCACGGACCGAGGATCACGGCGCACGGACCGAGAGCTGTACGGCCGCGCCGAAGCGTCCGACGCGGTCCGCCCCTCGATCGGCCTACTACCCGTCCACAGTGGAGTAACAATCCGTGACAGCCAATCGTGCGCATCCGCCGACATCGGCCCGACATAACGGGCGTATCCCCACAAGGGACGGTCACGCAGCGTCGCGCGATTGGGCCAATCATGACTGAGGCTCGTAAGCTTCGGTCGTGGCTGGTTGGCTGAAAATCGCCCTACGGTCCTTCGCGGCCGCCGCCGGGGCGGGCGCCGCCCAGCTCGGTACGGCCGGGGCATTGAGCATCCTCAGCTGGAGCACGGTGCCGACGCCGGAGCAGTGGCGTCGCCAGCTCACCTGGTTGCTGTTCATCTTCGCCGCCGCCGTGCTCGTTGGCGTCGCCGGCGGCCGACGGTCGGTGCGCGCGGTGCGGCTGGCCATCGCCACCCGGCGCAGCGGGGCGACCGGCCGGCACCGCGCCCGCGACGTGGCCCGGCGGGTCGGCATGGCCGCCACCCGGGTCCACGCCACCGCCTTCGCCTCCTTCGGCGCATTCGCATCGTTCCTACTCGTCTGGCTGCCGGCCCGCACCACGCTGCCTGCCGCCGACGTCCGTACGCTCGCCGTGGCCGCCGGCATCGGGATCGCCATCGGTGCGGTCGCCGCGCTGCTGGCCCTGGCCGCGCCCCCGGTCGCGACCACCGTGGCGACCTGGGTGGGGGCCGTGTGGATCTTCGGCCTCACCTCCGCCGGCGTGACGATCGCTACCAACGGGCCGATGGCGTCGCCGCGGCTCGGCGTCCTCGACGCCCCCCACCTCATCGGCGCGGGCGAATGGTGGCTCGGTCCGGGCCTCATGGTCGTCTACGCGGCGCTCGTCGCAATGGCGGTCGCGGTCACCGCCCGGCGGCTGGGCGCCCGACCGGTCATCATCGGGCTGGCCGGCCTGGCCGGCCCTGGCATCGTCGCGGCCATCTACCTGACCGTCGGCCCGGGCGAGGGGCTGCTGTCCGCCTACGTCTCGGCGCTGCTGGCCACCGTCGTCGGCACGGCCGGCGCGCTGCTGACGGTCGACATGCTCCGCCGTCGGGCGGGCCAGCCCGCCGCCGCCCCGAGCCAGTCGCCGAC
>JADGGF010000354.1 GCA_019690055.1 Micromonosporaceae bacterium | reverse complement strand
GTCGGGGAGGGCGACCAGGCGGGCCAGGCGGGGGTTCGGCGAGCCGCGCATCGTGAGGATGTCGACCGGATCGATCGGGACGCTGCGAACCTTGTCCGTGGTCGTATCCACCACAAGCGATCCATTCGCCCCGGGAAGGAGGACCCGGCGAGCGTCCAGCCAGGTCACCACGGGCGGCTCCGGTTGGCGGGCCCGGACATCCAGTCCCCGCACCAGGCCGGTGCGGACGTCGACGAGGATGAGATCGCTGCCGTTGGGCAGCGCGACCATCGTGCCGTCGGGGGAGAGGGAGGTGGCGAGCAGCCGGGCGCCCCGCAGGGCCGGGTGGGCGACCCGCCGCTGCTGCGGGCGCGATGGTGGCAGTAATTTCCGCTGGTCGATGCTGTGGTCGAAGCCGGCGACAACCAGGCGCTCGCGGCTGGCCGCCGCCACCACGACCGCGAACTGCAGCGGAGCCTCGCTCAGCACCGGGAGCTGATCCACGGCGGCCGGGTCCAGGAAGACGTGGGACGGCAACGTGAGCAGCCACTGCTGCTCGACTCGGGCCAGGTCGTCGAAGGTCGGGAGGATGACCACGTCCTCGGGCACCTCGGTGGGCCACGGGGTCGGGGTCTCGGGCGCGAACACCACGGCCGCCAGGGCGATGAGCGCCGCCGCGGCCAGGCCGACCCACCGCAACCGACGGGCGACGGTGGCCCGCGGCCATACCCGGGCGGCGAGGCGCTGGGCCTCGTCATCCGGCTCCATCAGCTGCGTCGTGGAGCGCAGGAGCAGCGACGAGCGCAGGTCGAAGGCGGCCGGGTCGACCGCCGCCCGCTGGCGGCGCGCCTCGCGCCGGAGCAGGTGCTCCAGCCGTGCGAGCGCTCGCTGGGTCCGGGACGCGTCGGGCCACCGGCGCCACCGCCCGGCCACGTCGACCAGCAGCGCGTCCCGCAACGCCTCGGCCACCCGGTCGTGTCCGGCGATCTCGGCACAGGCCCGGGCGAGGCGGGGGCCGTGGCTCGCGACGAACCGGACGAAGTCGTCAGGGACCACGGTCACCAGTCTCTGGGCATCGCCCGACCGGCGGAACCGTACGGTCGGTCAGGCGGGGCGGCGGAAGCAGACGTCGGTGGACCAGCGGGCGAAGCCCAGCCGCTGGTACAGGCGGATCGCCGGTTCATTCGCCTCGTCCACGTAGAGCATCACCTGATCGAGGTCGCGGCTGCGCAGGTACCGCAGGCCGGCGAGCGTCAGTGCCCTGCCCAGCCCGAGCCCGTGGGCGGACGGGTCGACGCCCAGCACGTACACCTCCCCGATCGGGTCGTGGTCGTGCCCCTGCTCGTGGTGGTGGCCGAGCTCGTGCGGGTCGACTGTTCCGCCGTGGACCTCGGTATGTCCACCGTGGACCTTCGTCCAGTGGAACCCGAGCATCGCCCCGTCGGCCACCCGCTCGGCGACGAGGAACCCGGCCGGGTCGAACCACGCCTCGCCGAGCCGCACGTGCAGGTCGCGGGCGGTCCACCCGCCCTGGTCCGGCAGATGGGCGAAGGCACGGGCGTTGAGGGCGAGGAAGGCATCGTCGTCGAGGCCGGGCCGGAACGTTCGCAGCACCACGCCCTCGGGCAGGCGCGGGGCGTCGACCGGGGCGAAGAGCGAGCGGCGCATCTGCCAGAGCACGCGGGTGCGGGCGAAGCCGAGCGAGAGCGCGAGCGCGTTCGCCGACGGGTGGGCACCGTGGGCCCACAGTCGCAGCCGGCCCTGCGGGGCGTGCCGTTCGGCGGCGGCGATCGCCGCCGTGACCAGGGCCCGGCCGAGCCCACGTCGCCGGTACAGCGGATGGACGCACAACTCGGCCGACGGGCCCTCGACCACGTCCGTCGGGTCGATGTGCGCGTAGCCGACCAGTTGGCCGTCGATGCGCGCGAGCAGGTGGGTGGCGGGAGCGTCGCCGCCGTGGCGCAGGTGCAGCACCACGTGCTCCGACAGCGGGTACGCGCCGTCGGCGTCACCGGCCGCGTGCGTCAGCGCCAGGATCTCCGCCACCTCGGCCGGCGTGAGGCGAGGGACCTCTCGTACCGCGTGCTGCGCCTCCGGCCTGATCTTCCCCACAGAGGTACGGTAACGCCACCGCCAGCCGGGCTCGGCCGGTCGGCGGCGTGAGATTCGTCAGCGTCGGACGTGGGTCAGCGGTTCGTCAGCGTCGGACTTCCGTGGGATTCGGACGTTCGTCAGGGTTGGTGTCGAGAAATCTCCTCAGGTCCCGATACGAGGCGTACGTCAGCCAGAGCATCACCAGTTCGATGACGGCGGTCGCCATGGTGGCGATGTTCGCGGCCGTTGAGCTGCCCAGAGCCCGGATCGCCACCACCAGCAGCACCAACATGATGACCGACAGCAGGGCCAGGCCGATGGTGCGCACCTGGCTGCGGGTGGGTTCGGGCATGCGGCGCCCGATCACCTCGTAGACGAGCACGGGGATCGCGATGACGGCCATGACCAGCACCGGTACGTGCCAGAGCTCCAACGACACGGTCCCGCTCACTCCTTCCTGCCGGCCGTCACCGACCGCGATCTAGACAAGGGCGACCACCAGCTGTTCGATGAACTGCGGCGGCAGCTCGATGCCCTGGTGCAACAGGGGTAGACAGTGGTCGACGATCGCCTTGGCGAAGGCGGAATAGTTGGCGTGGATCGGCCGGGGTCGGGCCCGCTCGACCGCGCCCCGCACCGCTTCCAGATGCGGGATGAACGCACGGAGGTTCTCGTCGTTGTAGGCGGCGATACGGGTGGGGGCCAGGCCATGCGCCGCCAACACCTTCTGCGCCGCCTCACCGGTGACGAACCGGATGAAGTCGGCGGCGGCGCCGCGGTGGCGGGAGTTGCGGACGATGGCGAGGCTCTGTCCCCCGAGCACGCCGATGGGCAGCGCGCCCACCTGGATGCGTCCGGTCCGGACGTCGCCGTCGTTGCGCTGCTGCAGCGTGCGGTAGGCGACCGGCCAGTTGCGCATCGCCCCGCGTTGGGGACCGTTGATGCCCATGAACTGGTCGATCGTGTCCCCCTCCGTGTCCGCCAGGGCGATCCGTTCATCCGCGATCGCCGCGGCCAGCGGCTCCAGCGCGGCCTGCCAGCGGAGCAGTTCGTACGACGGCGCACCGGTGTCGGTCAGGATTTCCGGGTCGCGGGACAGGGCGTGCTCCAGGACGTTGACCACGAACGCCTCGTGTGAATCGGAGGCGGTGGGCCGCAGCTGCCCGACGAACCGGCGGGACCCGGGTGGCGCGTTGTCGATGACATCGGCCAGCGTGGCGGGATCGGCCGGCGCGTCGTGGTCGGGTCGGCGCTGGAACAGCAGCCCAACGTCGGTGTTGAACGGTGCCGCCCAGTATTGACGTGTGTCGTTTCCAACCCGATTCGCCACCAGTGTCCGCTCAAGAAAGACGTTGGGGTTGTCCAGCTCGATCGGGGTGATGAGCTCGTGACCGGCGAAGTAGGGGATGTGGATGATGTCGAGATTGAGAATGTCGGCCTGCCCGCTGCGGGCCAGGCCGTCCATCTCCCGCAGTTGGTCGCCGGTGTCGCCACGGAGGGTGTGGGGCCGCACCGTCGCGTTAGGATTCGCCCGGTTCCACATGTCGATCAGAAGCTCCCGGGCGCCGGTGTCGTCGGCACCGGTGGCGAGCGTCAGTTCGATGGCCGGCGTGGACCGCCCGCCCGGGAGCAGGTACAGGGCTCCCGCCGTGAGCGTTCCGCTGGTGAGGGCGCCGATCAGGAAGTCGCGTCGGGAGTACCTCTCCGACATGAGGATGGGCTCCTTCGGTCCGGGACGGCGGGCAGCAAAACCAAGTATGCGTATAGATCGTGAGCGTGTCCACTCACCAAGATCGACACATATAGTCCACAGTGGACATATACCGACCCCGTTGGGTGCCCGCGACCGTCCCGTGCTCGGGTGATGCCGCCGAGCCGCGGCGTCGCCTTTCGCGGTGAAAGAGGATCAGGACGCTGCCCGGCGGGCCTGGATGGCATCGAGGGCCGGCATTGCCGTGGCGCCGCCGGGGACCTCGCAGGCGAGGGACGCCGCGGTGGTGGCGAAGCCGACCAGGTCCCGCCAGGCCTCGGCGTCGGCCGGCCACCCCTGGGCGAGGAGGCCGTACATGAGGGCGGCCACACACGCGTCGCCGGCCCCGGTGGTGTCGATGGCCTGGACCCGGGGAGCCGGCACGGTTACCGAGCCGCCGTCCGTGTCGGCGTACGCCCCGTCCGGCCCGAGCGTCACGACCACCGCCCGGGCCCCGGTCGCCCGCAGGTGCCGGGCGGCCGCGACCGGGTCGAGATCGAACAGAATCCGCGCGTCCGGTTCGCTGAGCTTGACCAGGTCTGCTACCGATGCAAACTCTTCGATTGTTTTGCGGAGGCCCTCCCGGTCGCGGAGCAACCGGGGCCGGACATTCGGATCCAGGACCCGCAGCGGCCCCGGTGTCGCCCACGCGGCGGCCGCGAGCTGGCGGGCCGCCGGGTACATGAGCGCGATCGAGCCACAGTAGAGCGTCGTCGCGTGGGCGATCAGGTCCGCGTCGAGATCGGCCGGGCCGACCTGAGCGAAGGACGGCGGGTCGCCGTAGAACGTGAACTCCGGCACGGCGTCGCGCAGGCTGGTCACGGCCAGGGTGGTCGGCACGTCCACCCGCCGGCACGCCCGCCGGTCGACGCCCAGGTGGCCGAGCAGATCCCAGATCCGCTGCCCGAGCGCGTCCGAACTAATCGAAGTAATGAGGAATGACGATGCTCCGAGTCGAGCGAGCCCGGCCGCCACGTTGAGCGGGGCACCGCCGACCATCGGACGGAACACGGTCTGCCCACCGACGTCGCCTTCGATGAGGTCGATGAGCGCCTCGCCCGCGACCACCGCGTAACGGGCGGCGGGCGCGGCCGGGGTGGTGGGACTAGCCACGGGGGTGGGCTCAGCCGGGATGGGGGGGTCTGCCAAACAGTGTGGGGGG
>JADGGF010000353.1 GCA_019690055.1 Micromonosporaceae bacterium | reverse complement strand
GGGCGGGCACGGCGGTCGAGGGCGACACGATTCGAGCCTATGACCTCCGATGGCGATCCGACGGCCACGGCACGCCGAAGGATTCTGATTACGCACAGTTACCTTGCCTGGGTCGGGCAGGTTCGCCGGTCGGGCACCTTCGCCGGTCCGGGCCGGGTCGCGGGCGGCGCATGGGAGGATGGCAGGCGATGAGCTCTGGATCGACTGCCGTTGACGTCAGTCCCGTCGGCGCCCTGCTGCGAGCCTGCCGGCGCGAGCCGGTGGACTACACGCCGGTATGGTTCATGCGCCAGGCCGGGCGCTCACTGCCCGAGTACCGCGCCTCCCGCGCGGGTACCCGGATGCTGGAGGCCTGCCGCGACCCGGCCCTGGTCTGCGAGCTGACGCTGCAGCCGGTCCGCCGGCACGGCGTCGACGCCGCGATCCTCTTCTCCGACATCATGGTGCCGCTCGCCGCCGCTGGCATCGAGCTGGACATCACGCCCGGCGTCGGGCCGGTGGTCGCCCGCCCGGTGCGGGACCGGGCCGACGTCGCCGCGATCCGGCCCCTGGTCGCCTCCGATGTGGACTTCGTCGCCGAGGCCGTACGGCTCGTGGTGCGCGAGCTGGGACCGGTGCCGCTGATCGGCTTCGCCGGCGCCCCGTTCACGCTCGCCTCCTACCTGATCGAGGGCGGACCGTCGCGGGAGCACGCCCGCACGAAGGCCCTCATGTACGGCGATCCGCCGCTGTGGCACGCGCTCTTGGGCCGGCTGGCCGAGATCACGCTGGAGTTCCTGCGGGTGCAGGTCGCGGCGGGCGCGTCCGCGGTCCAGCTGTTCGACTCCTGGGCCGGGGCCCTGTCCGACGTGGACTACCGCCGCTTCGTCGCCCCCCACTCGGCCGCGGTCCTTTCCGGGCTGGCCGCGCAGTTTCCCGACGTCCCGAGGATCCACTTCGGCGTCGGCACGGCTGAGCTGCTGCCGGCCATGGCGGCCGCCGGCGCCACGGTCATGGGCGTCGACTGGCGTACTCCGCTCGATGTCGCCTCGGCCCGCATCGGGCCGTCCTGTGCCGTGCAGGGCAACCTCGACCCGGCCGTCCTGTTCGCCCCGTGGCCGGTCGTGGAGACCGAGGTCCGCCGGGTGCTGCACGAGGGGTCGGCCGCGCCCGGCCACGTCTTCAACCTGGGCCACGGCGTGCTTCCCGAGACCGACCCGGACGTGCTGACCCGCGTCGTCGACCTCGTCCACGAGACCTCGGCCCGGCCGTAGCCTTCGCTCGCCAGCAGCCTGGTCGCAACGTTTCGTTGACGGATGGGCGGCGGTTCAGCAGGGTGGGGGAATGGCAGACGAGCCGATCGAGGCCTACCGGCGGGCCGCCCAGGTCGTGGCGTCCGGGGGAATGGACGCGAGCGAAGTGCTCGCCGCGCTCGCGTCGCTGCCGGCGGTCCGTCGCGACCTGGACCGGGTGGAACGCGAGCTCATCGGGGTGGCGCGGGATCTCGGCGTCGCCTGGCCGGTGATCGCGCAGGCGCTGGGGCTGGGCACTCGGCAGGCGGCCGAGCAGCGCTGGCTGCGGCTGGCCGGCGGTCCGTCGCGCGATCCGGCGCGGGTCCGGGCCGCCCGGCGTGAGCAACGAATCGTTGACACAGCGAGTGGCGAACGACTGGTTGAGCTGCGCCGAGCCGCCCGCGAACTTCATCGACGAATCGAATCGGATCGTAGCTGGGACGGTCGGCACAGCCGAGCGGCGCTCGCCCGGGCCACCGTGGCGGCGGCGCTCGACGCCCCACCTAGTGGCCTGTTTTCCTTGTGTCACAACGCTCTCGAGGACCTCGACCAGATGCCGGCGGGCCCGCTGCCGCCAGCGCTCGCCGCGGCCATCCGTCGGTTCCGGTCGGCGGTGAGGCAGGCGCGGCCGCAGGGTTGACAACGGTGCCCGCAACTTTCAGGATTGAGCGCCATCGGCTCAAGTCCTGGAGGATGCGATGACCCGGGGTGCGGTCCTGTTCGTGGGTGTCTCCCTTGTGGCCGGGCTCGGCGGCACCGCGATGACGCTGGCGGCCGCCGTCTGGGTGATGACGCTGACGGGGTCAAGCGCTCTGGCTGCCCTCGCGTCGTTCTTCGTCTTCGCGCCGTCGCTGGTCGGTCCGGTGCTGGGCGCGCTCGTCGACCGGGCGCCGGTGCGACCCGTGCTGCTCACGTCGAACCTCGTTCTCGCGGCGCTGCTGATGACCCTCTCCGCGGTCGACGAGGCCGCCGACGTGTGGCACATCTTCGCCGTCATGCTGGCCTACGGCGTGAGCTACGTCGTCGTCGACGCCGCCGAGGCCCGGCTCGTGGTGGCGTCGGTCCCCCGCGATGCCCTCGGCACGTTGAACGGCTTCCGGCTCGGCACTCAGGAGGCGACCAAGCTCGTGGCTCCGCTCGTGGGCGCCGGCCTGTTCGTCGTCGCGGGCGGCGCCGCGGTCGCGGCGCTCACGGCCGGCTGCCTGACGATCGCGGCGATCCTCTACCTGTTTGTCCCGGCCCGCCTCGAGGCCGTCCCGGCCCGCCTCGAGGCCGTCCAAGCGACCGATCCTGTCCAGGCCACTGATGCTGTCCAGGCGGGCGATGCCGTCCAGACGGGCGGGCGCCGTCGCGTGTGGACGGACATGGTGGCGGGCCTGCGGTATGTGCGGACGCAGCCGTTGCTGTGGTGGCCGGTGATCGTGGCGAGCCTGGCCATGGTCGCCTCGGGCGTCGCCACCGCCGGGCTGTACGGCGTGGTGGCGGAGGCGCTGCACCGGCCGCCCGCGTTCCTCGGCGTGCTGTCGTCGATCCAGGGCGGTGCGGCGATCGTCGCGGGCCTGCTGGTCGGCTGGCTCATGTCCCGGCTCAAGGGTGAGGCGCCGGTCGCTCTGCTCGGGGCCGGGATGTTCTCGCTGGGGTGCCTGGCCCACGCGACCGGATGGCTGCCGGCGACTCTGGTGGGCAGCGCCCTCGTCGGCCTCGGTCTGCCGTGGGCCGTCGTCGCCGCGCTGACCGCCGTGCAGCGCCACACCCCGGCCGCCATGATGGGCACGGTGACCGGCTCCGCCAACATGCTCGTCTTCGCCCCGCCTGCCCTCGGCCTCCCGCTCGGCGCGGCTCTGGTGTCCGCAGTGGACTATCACGTTCCCATGGTGCTCGCGATCGTGCTGGCCGTCGGCGTGGTCGTCCAGGTGGCCCGGCGGGCCGTCCCGCTGAGGCCCGGCCTGTCCAGCGAGGCCGCCAGCTCCTGACCGTACGGGCGGCCGCCCGCGCCGCGCCCTCACGCGGCGTCGGCGCGGTCCACCGGCGACGAATACGTCGGCGTGGCACCCGCAGTCGCATCTTCAGGTGACTCGGCCCACACGCCCGGTCCTTCTGGTTTCCTGATCGTGGTGAAGTCTCCCCTGGCGGTGTACCTGGCGATCGCGGTCGCCCTGCTGGTTGGCGTGGTCGTCACGCAGGAGCCGGTCCGCGCGCTGGCGTCGGTGGCGGCGGTGCTGTTCGGAACGACCGTCTTCACGGTCTGCGTGGCGCGGCGCCGGCCGCAGCCATTGGCCGGGTGGTGGCTGGTCGCGGCCAGCGCCTGGTCGGTGATCGCCGTGGCGGCGGCGATGTCGGTCGTCTACCGCTTCGAGGAGGACGTGACGATCACCGCGCTGGCTCCGATCCTGCTGCTGGCGCTGCCGTACCCGTTGCTGGCCGTGGGGCTGGCGCTGCTGGCGCGGGCGAGCGCCCGGCCCCGCCACATCGACACCCTTGACGCCACGATGGTCGCTTTGGCGTGCTTCCTGCTGCTGTGGGTCTTCGTCATCCAGGACCGGTTCGTCCTCGGCCCCGGCGTGGTCGCCGGGATCGTGGTGCTCCCGGCCAGCGCCCTGGTCGCGTTCGCGTTGGCCGTGAAGCTGGCGTTGGGAGGCGGTCTGCGCGATCCCGCGATAGCGCTGCTGATCGTCGTCGTGGCGGTGCTGCTCGTGGTGACCTTGAGCATCTTCGTTCTTGGCCTGGGCTCCGGGATGCTGCGAGGCAACACCACGTCCACCGTGCTGTGGTCGGCGTACGGCCCCTTGTTGGGCCTGATCGGCCTGCTGCCATCGTTCACGCGGCCGCGCCGACCCGTCGACGCGGGCACGTCGGACCTCGCCACCGCCCGGTTGGTGCTGTTCAGCGCCATCGTCCTGACCCCGCTCGTCGCCTGGGGTCGCGACAGCCTCGGCACGCGGGATGAGAGCCCGGCGGGGGCAGTGGTGTCGCTGGCCGTCTCCGCGCTGCTGCTTGTGATCCTCGTGATCCGACTGGCGTTGCTGGCCCGGCTGGCCCAGCATCGGGCGGATGATCTGCGGGTCCGGACGGCCGAGTTGGCGACGGCGGTCGCCGAGCAGGCGGCCCTGCACGATCAGCTGCGATTCCAGGCCACCCACGATCCGCTCACCGGTCTGCCCAACCGGGCCGTGCTCACCGACCGGTTGACCGTTTGGTTGGAAGGCCAGGAGCGGGTCGGGGGCGCCCTGCTCATGATCGACCTCGATGGGTTCAAGCACGTCAATGACACGTGCGGTCACGCGATCGGCGACGACCTGCTCGTCCAGGTCAGTCGCCGGCTGACCGCGGCCGCGCCGCGCCAGGCCACGCTGGCCCGCCTCGGGGGTGACGAGTTCGTCATGCTCGTCACCGGTGCCGACCGGGACACCGCGACCCGTACGGCCGATCGAGTGGTCGATTCGTTGCGCCAACCGTACGCGGTGGACGCGCAGCAGCTCCGGATCTCGGCCAGCGTCGGTGCCCTGGTCATCGCCGGCGACCGGGCGATCTCCTCGACGGAGGTCCTTCGGGACGCCGACGCGGCCCTCTACGAGGCCAAGAAGGCCGGGGGCGACCGGGCCGTCGTCCGCGAGCTGCGGCGATAACGCCGACGTGGCCGGCCCCACCGCGGGGGTGACCCGGTGGCCGGCCGCCGGGTGACGCGGGGTTGCATGGAGGGCGTGGCACAGCGAGTTGTCGTGGTG
>JADGGF010000352.1 GCA_019690055.1 Micromonosporaceae bacterium | reverse complement strand
GTGCTGATCGGCGGGCTGGTCTTTGCGCTCATCGAGGCTCCCGCGCAGGGCTGGCTGAGCGCGCCGTTACAACGCCAGCGTTGCTGAACAGGGCGCGCTCACCACCTTCGCGGTTGTCAATTTTGGTCGACGGACTGGGCATACCCACAACATCCCGAGCGATTACCGCCTCCGCACCGGCGATGTGGTCAAGTTCGATGTCGGGTGCTCCTTCCAGATGTACCAGGCCGATATCGGCCGGACGCTGGTCATCGGCGAACCGACCGGTGAGCTGGCCGAGACATACCACGCGTTGCTGGCCGGGCAGCAGGCCGCCATCGCGGCCCTGCGTCCGGGGATTCGGCCGTCGGAAATCTTCGATATCGCGGTCGAAACGGTGCGCGCGGCCGGCCTGCTCAAGTACCAGCGACACCACGTGGGACACGGAACCGGCTTGGAGGTGTACGACATGCCCGTCCTGCAACCGGCCAGCTCGTTCAGCGAGTTCGGCGGCGCCGGCGCGAACGACCAGCCGTTGGAGGAGGGCATGGTGTTCTGCGTCGAGACGCCATACTACGTGCTCGGCGCCTTCGGGATGATCGTCGAGGACACGGTGATCGTGACATCCGGCGGCGCCCGTTACCTCACCGACCTTCCTCGTGACCTAATCTGACCTCTCGTCGGTCTGGTCTGATCCTTTTCAGCTACCCGCATCTCGCTGCCGATGAAGCAGGCACCGAAGCGGGTGAACTGTTCAGCGCCGCGGTGGCTGCGGGTGGCAGATAAGGCTGCGGCACACGCCGACATTCATTGGTGAGTGCCGTCATGAGCCGGGGGTCACCAGCCCGGTCTCGTAGGCCAGCACGACGAGGCGTGCCCGGTCCCGCGCGTCGAGCTTGGTCAGCAGCCGGGAGACGTACGTGCGTGCGGTGGCCGGAGAGACGAACAGTTCGCGGGCGATCTCGTCGTTGGACAGCCCGCGGCCAACGAGGGCAAGCACCTCGCGCTCGCGCTCGGTCAGCGCCGCCAGCCTGGCATTGTCCACAGTCGTTCTGGGACCGGCAGCCACCGAACGCATGACGGCGCGGATGGCGGACGGGGCGAGCAGTGGCTCCCCGGCGGCGACGGTGCGGATCGCCTGCCGGAGATCGGTCGGGGAGACGTTTTTGAGCAGGTATCCGGTGGCGCCGGCTCGGATGGCCTCGAACACCAACTCGTCCTCGTCGAATGTGGTGAGGATGAGCACCTTCACACCGCTCAGCGTCGGATCGGCCACGATCTGCCGGGTGGCCTCCAGACCGTCCATCTGCGGCATGCGAATGTCCATGAGTACGACGTCGGGCTTCAGCTCACGGACGCTGGTGACCGCGGTCTTTCCGTTGCCCGCCTCGGCAACGACCGTGATGTCGCCCTCGTTCTCCGCCAGGGTGCGCAACCCCGTGCGGACAACCTCCTGGTCATCGGCGAGAATCACTCTGATCATACGTCGAGCCTCATCGGTAACACCGCACGGACCACGAAGCCACCATCTTCGCCGCGGCCTGCGAAGAACTGGCCACCGAGCATAGTGACGCGCTCCCGCATCCCGACGAGGCCGGTGCCGGGCCCGCCCGGCACCGGCGCGGGACCGCGGCCGTCGTCACGGATGACGATTTCCAGCCGCCCGCCGTCGGCGCGGACGACCACGCTGGCGTGCTTGGCGCCGGAGTGTCGGATCACGTTCGTCAACGACTCCTGCACGACGCGGTAGACGGCGGCATCGATCGCCCCGTCGAGGGTGCCAGGGAGATCGATCGCAAGCTCGACTTCGATGCCGGCCTCACGCGCACCATCCACCAGCCGGGACAGCCCGGCTACGCCGATCGCGCCCCGCTCGACGTCGGTCCCCGGGGCACGGAGAATCTTCACGGTCGAGCGCAGCTCGTTGATGGTGGCATTGGTCGCCTGCCGGATCTGGTCGAGGGCCCGCCGCACCGCCTCGTCGTCCCGCCCCACCGCCTCGGCCGCGACGTTGCCGTGCACCGCGATGACAGACATGGTGTGGCCCACGACATCGTGCAGGTCCCGAGCGATGCGGACACGCTCGGCCTGCACCCGGCGCTCCGCCTCCCGCGCCTGTTCCTCGGCCATGACAACGCGCAGCCGCTCCTGATGGAACTGCGATTCCCGCCGCAGGCGCACGCTGGCGCCCAAGGCGATCGCCGCGGCGACGAGCGCTACGTTGGTGAGCAGTTCATAGCTCAACAGGTACGCCGTCGGCAGCCCTTCCTCGATGCGGAAGTAGCTCGAAACGCCGATCAGGACCAGACCGGCCCCGATGGCCCACCGCGTCCGGTCGGCCTCGGCGCCGGAGTAGAGCGCGGCGACCGCCGGCAACGCGATACCGATGGGCGGGAAGTCAAATGCGTAGTACACGAAGATGCTCAAAACCGTCAGCACCAGGACGAGCCGCGGGAAGCGGCGGCGTACGAACATGAGCGCGCCGAAGGCGAGCGCGAACAGGTACGCCAACGGTTTGTCGTGCTCCGCGTCCTGGCGGTCGGCGGCGATGACGACGGCCACGGCGAGAGTCATGGCCAGCGCGAGGACGAGATCGACCAGCCGCCGATCGGCGGTGTCCCCGGTGCCGCTTGTGGCCAGGTCCGTGGTGTGGGTCACGCGTCCAGCCTAGAAAGACATTCGGTTGCCGGCAGCCGTACCTGGTTGTCAGCCCTTGTCAACAGGAAGCGACACTCGACCGTCAACACGGTACGACCCCAGATGCCGATCTCGGGCCGATGTGGCGCGGCCTGGCCGTTCGTAGCGTCGCTGGCATGAGTGAGAACCTGCTTCCCACCGGAACGAACCAGAGCTCGCCTGGCGCCAACCGGGCACCCGCAAGGCCGCCGTTGAACTGGCCGCTGGTGCTCGGCCTCGGCAGCCTGGCGCTGCTGTGGCCGTTGGCGCACCTCACCGGCGTTTCGGACGCGATCGGCCAGCCGGCGGCCCCGCTGCTGATTCTGGCGTTCGTGGGCGCGGTCTGGATCGGCGTAGTGGGTTTTGGCCGGGTGCCGCGCCCCGTGCTCACCCTCGCCCTCGCCGGGGCCGCGTACGGCATGGTGCTCATCCTGATGGGCGCCATCTTCGGCGAGCGGGCAGAGCGGGCCAGCCTGCCACTCTCGGTGATCGCCGCGCTGTTCGAGCTCGGCCAGGCCACCGTGCTGGGCGCCGTGATCGGCCTGGTGGCCTTGGCTATACAGAGCCGACGGGGAGGTCGGCGATGACCCGACGGCGTACCCTCGCCGGCGCCGCCGTGGCCACCGTCGCGGCTGGGCTGATCACGGCCTGCGACTTCGGGTCGGCGACCCCGGTCACCGTGCCAGCCACCTTCGATCGGCAGCTCACCATCCCGCCCTTGGCGGACTCGCGGGTAACCGACGACGGCACGCGGGTCTTCCAGCTGTCCGCACAGCGAGGGCGGATGGAGTTTCTACCCGGCCGGACAACCGCCACGTGGGGCTACAACGGCGACTACCTCGGCCCCACCCTCCGGGCGGCACGCGGTGAGAGGGTTGCCATCGAGTTCACCAACGACCTGCCCGAGGCGACCACGGTGCACTGGCACGGGATGCACCTGCCCGCGGCCATGGACGGCGGTCCGCACCAGATGGTCGAGCCAGGCGAGACGTGGCGTCCGACATGGACGATCGATCAGCCGGCGGCGACCCTCTGGTACCACCCGCACCCCCACGGTGAAACCGAAAAGCACGTCTACCGCGGCCTGGCCGGAATGTTCATTGTGGACGACGCTGACTCGTCAGCCACTGGCCTGCCCAGCCGTTACGGGGTCGACGACATCCCGGTCATTGTGCAGGACAAGGACTTCGGCTCCGACGGTGAGCTGGTCCTCGAGAACGATGGCAACGAGATCGGCTTGCTCGGATCGAATGTCCTGGTCAACGGGACGATTGGCCCCTACCAGACCGTATCGACCGAGAGCGTGCGACTGCGGCTGCTCAACGGCTCAACGGCCCGTACGTACAACTTCGGGTTCGACGACAACCGCAGCTTCCACCTGGTCGGCACCGACGGTGGGCTGCTCGCCGAGCCATACGAGACCGACCGGATCCGGCTTTCACCGGGTGAGCGAGCCGAAATCGTGGTGCGGATACGGCCCGGGACGACCACGAGGTTGCGCTCCTACCAGCCAGACCTCGGCTCGGTTGTCGCTGGGTTCGCCTTTGGCGGCAATGACTCCTTCGACGTCCTCGAGCTGCGGGCGGCCGAGAAGCTCCAGCCCGCACCGGAGGTGCCCGCCAAGCTTCCCGGCGGCCAGCGCATCGATCCGACCCAGGCGAGCGCGCACCGCAGCTTCGAACTGGAGGGCCGAAAGATCAATGGCCGCCGCATGGACATGACCCGGATCGACCAGGTGGTCGGGGTCGACACCACGGAGATCTGGCACGTCCGGAACCGCAACCCGTTCCCGCACAACTTCCACGTGCACGACGTGCAGTTCGAGGTGCTCAGTATCGACGGGGCGCCGCCACCGCCGGAACTGGCCGGGCGCAAGGACACCGTCTACCTCGAGCCTCGCCGGGAGTACCAGCTGGTCCTGCGGTTCGAGGACTACGCGGACAGCAAGGCTCCGTACATGTACCACTGCCACCTGCTGCTGCACGAGGACGACGGGATGATGGGCCAGTTCATCGTGGTCGACGATGCCGCGGCCGGGCAGGCTCTGCGGGCACCGGGTGGCTCCGGTAGTCACCGCCACCACCACGCCGGGCACGGGTGAATCAGCTCCCCGCTGGATGGCCGGTAACTCAAGCCCGCTGTGGTCAGCACGCAGGCGGCCATGAACGGCGTCGACGGACGGCGGCGCCTGCGGGGTGCGGGGCCGTTGGCCGGTCGACGTCGGCCCGGAGTCACCCTTGCTGGGCCTGGCGCTTGGCCCACTCGGCGACCCGCCGGGCGCTCTCCCCTTCGGAGATGTCCTCGACCCGCGTCATGACCGACCAGCGGACGCCGAACGGGTCGCGGA
>JADGGF010000351.1 GCA_019690055.1 Micromonosporaceae bacterium | reverse complement strand
GACTCGCGGCGGGCTTCTGACTCGCGGCGGGTTGCGTCGGTGCCGCCCCGGATGTCGGGCTCAGCCGTCTGCGGGTCGGCTGTCCTGTGGGCGTCCGGCGCCGACGTCGTCATGGTCCCTCCTTGGGGGGCGAGGGTCAGGCGCGGATGCTACCAGCGGATGCCGCCACCGCCGCGTCGGCGTGAGGGTGCCCACGGCCCGGGTGGACGGCCACGTTTAGCCCGGGTGAAGTCTGGCCCGAGTGAAAGATTGACGACTGGCACAAGCCCGGAAGGCACTTGGCGCCTAGCCTCGCGGCCATGCGTACACCACGGACAGCTCTGGCTGCGGCCGCCCTCCTGGTCACCCTGGGGGTCGCCGCCTGCGGCTCACCCGCGACCACTCCCGAACCCACCGACACCGACGCCAGCGGTGCTCCCGTGCTGGGCACCGACGAGCCGGCCGGGGCGCCAGCGCCCACGAGCCCAGACACCGGCGGAGGCGGCAGTGGCGGTGGAGGCGGCAGTGGCGGAGGCGGTGGTGGCGGTGGCTCCTGGCCCTCGCCCGAGGACTGCATCGCCTACGACGCCAACACCGTGACCGCCAACTACGCCGCCGGCGTCTGGTCCATCCGCGCCGGCACCGCCGAGCTCGTGCGGGTCTTCGGCGGGCCGAGCGACCCCAACGGCGAGCACGCGCTGAATCTCGCGAAGCGGTACACGAAGGTCTGCTTCATCGGCCGCGGCAACGGGCGGGACAACGCGACCGAGTACGTCTTCGAGTACTGGCGCGACCCGTCCGGCATCACCACGACGCTGCCCGACCCGGAGGACGTGTGTTCCTCCTACGACCCCACGAACCTCGTCCACGACAGCATGGGCAGTCAGGGTTGGCGCGTGCGCGACGACGACCATGTCCTGCAGGTCTTCGACACCGAGCAGGATGCGATCAACGGCAAGCTCGTACTCAGCAAGTACGACCGGATCTGCACGGTCCCTTCGGAGACCCCGCAGGGCGACCCGGCGGACATCACCTACGCGTGACCCCCGCCGACGCATGACACCCATCGACGCATGACACTGACTGCGGTACGGCGTCTGACCCGGTCCGGCGCCGTACCGCGGTGGGGCATCGGCCGACGGATCCGCGTCCTGGCCGTCGGTGGCGCCGTGGCCCCTCACCCACGAGGCGCCCCTCACCGGCGGGGCGCCGACGGGAGCGTCGGCTGACGCCACTGCTGCTCGAACACGTCGGCCGGGACGGGGTGTCCGAAGTACCAGCCCTGCCCGACCAGGCCGGGGAGCGTGGCGAGCTGCTTGGCCGTGCGATCGTCCTCGACTCCCTCGGCGACGACCGACAATCCGAGGGCGCGGGCCAGGTGGTACACGCTCGTCACGATCGCCCGCTCGGCCCGGCTCCCGGTCACTCCGCTGACGTACGACTTGTCGATCTTCACCTCGCTCAGCGGCAGCTGCCGCAGCTGCTGGACCGACGCATAGCCGGTGCCGAAGTCGTCCAGCGACAGCCCGGCGCCGAGGCGCACGATGTCCTCACAGGCGCGGACGACCCGCTCGGCGTCGGTGAGGAGCAGGCGCTCGGTGATCTCGATGGTGAGCTCGGTCGGCGGGACCCGGTACGTCTCCAGCAGTTCGCGAATCCCATCGATGAAACGCGGTGCCCGCAGATCCCGGACACTCACGTTCGCCGATACCCGCACCCGCAGGCCCCGGTCGTTCCAGTCCCGGATCTGGGCGACGACCTCAGCCAGGACGTGCCGGGTGAGCAGGTGCATGACCTCCGTCGGTTCGACCGCCTCGAGCAGCTCCTCAGGGTCGACGAGTCCCCACTCGG
This sequence comes from Micromonosporaceae bacterium, assembly GCA_019690055.1. Lineage (GTDB taxonomy): Bacteria > Actinomycetota > Actinomycetes > Mycobacteriales > Micromonosporaceae > DATBGZ01. The sequence goes on along the minus strand of JADGGF010000351.1, from coordinate 3,176 downwards.
GGTGCGTCCAGCGCACCAGTGCCTCGGCCCCGGTCAGCCGCCCGGTGTCGAGGTCGACCTGCGGCTGGTACAGCACGGTGAGCTCCCGGTGGCGAGCGGGGTCGGTCAGGGCGGCGTTGAGCTCGGCGAGCAGCGCCACCCGTCGCTGGGGCACGTCGGCCGCCGAGGTGGCGTAGACGGCCACCTCCTCGCCGAGCCGCCGCGCCTGCCTCATCGCCAACTCCGCCTTCGACAGGAGGGTGGCGAGGTCGCGGCCGTGCTCCGGCGACAGCGCCACCCCCACCGCCGGGTCGGGCGCGAATGGAATGCCATCGATCGCGATCGTCGGTGCCAACGCGGTGGCGGCCCGGCGGGCCGCGGCGACCGCGGCGTCGCCCGCGAGCCCGGGCAGGATGACGACGAATCCCTCGCCCGACAGCCGTCCCACGAGGTCCTCGCCGTACTCCCAGGCCAGTCGCTGGGCCGCGGCCGCGACGAGCCGCTCGTAAATGTCGCGCCCGAGCGTACGGTTCACCTCCAGGAGAGACTCCACGGCGACGACCGCGACCGCCAGCGGACGCGGACGAGGGGGATCCAACCGGTCCTCGACGGTCAGCGACTCGAAGCCGAAGATCAGCCCGCGCCGGTTGAGCAGACCGGTGACCGGGTCCCGGCGCAACCACTGCTCGCGTTGCGCGGACAGCCGGGTGAGCTGGCCCAGCGCGAACAGTGGCACCGCCACCAGCGTGATCCACCATCCGGACAGCGTGGTGAGCAGCGGTGACACGAGCAGCACCGCCGCGGTCGTGGCCAGCACGTGCTCCTGGACGTCGACCACCGTCCGCCGCAGCCCGCCCCCGTAGGTCGCCATGCGGGCCCCGACGAGCAGACCGAAGCTGACCACGAACCACACCAGGGCCGGCAGTACGAACCCGACCACGTCGTCGGTGGTGAGGAACGGCCCCGGACGAGACAGCGGCCGGCCCTCGGTGAGCGCGACCGCGAGCTCGCCGGCGGCGAGCGCGCAGACGAGCCGGGCGGTCAGGAAGGCGCCGCCGAGGACCGAGTAGCGCTGCGCGACGGCGGCGACCGTGCCGGCGATGGCCTGCACCACGATCGCGGGTTCGGCCCCGTACAGCAGGAAGATCGCGAACGTGAAGCAGGCCGACAGGGTGGTCCGGGCCGGCTGGCCCGCGCGGACGGCGAGCGCGTAGATCGGAATGTCGACCAGGCTGCCGAGCAGCACCATGGCCCAGAAGCCGCTCGGCGCCTCGGGCAGGAACCGTACGGTCGCGGGCAGGGCCCACACGACCAGCCCCGCCGCCAGCGCCGCGGCCAGCCCGGTCACCGTGAACGCCGCGACCCGCCGGTTGCCCCCGCCCAACACGCTCCACCATAGGAGCGCCCGGCGCCCGGCCGGGCCACATTCGCCGTTCCGGCCGCCCCGGATGGCCGCACCGCTCGCGGTTACGGCGCCGCCCGGTCGGGCCAGGCGGCCACGTACGCGTCGATCTCGGCGAGGATCGTCGCCTTGCTGGCCTCGTCGAGGAACGAGTAACGCACGCTCTGCCGGGCCAGCTCGGCGATACCGCGGTAGTCCAGGCCCAGCAGACGCGCCGCGACCGCGTACTCGTTGTTGAGCGTGGTCGAGAACATGGGCGGGTCGTCGGAGTTGATGACCACCGGAACCCCGGTCGCGACGAGCGTGGGCAGGGGATGCTCAGCCAGCGACGGCACGGAGCGCGTGCACACATTGGAGGTCGGGCACACCTCCAACGCGATGTCGTGCTCGCGCAGGTGGGCCAGCAGGGCCTCGTCGCGGGCGGAGGCGATGCCGTGGCCGATGCGTTCGGCGCCGAGGTGGGTCAGGGCGTCCCAGACCGTCTGTGGCCCGGTGGACTCGCCGGCGTGCGGCACGCTGCGCAGGCCCTCCGCCCGGGCCGCCGCGAAGTACGGGGCGAACTGGGCGCGGGGCACGCCGACCTCGGGACCGCCCAGGCCGAAGCTGATCAGGCCCTCCGGGCGGATGCGGCACGCCGTGTCCAGGGTGACCTCCGCCGAGGGCAGGCCGGCCTCGCCCGGGATATCGAAGCACCACCGAAGCTGGATGCCGTGGTCGCGCGCGGCCCGCACCCGGGCGTCCTCGATCGCCTCGCAGAAGGCCTCGGCCGGGATTCCCCGCACGATCGACGAGTACGGCGTCACGGTCAGCTCCGCGTACCGCACCTGCTGGGCGGCGAGGTCGGCCCCGATGTCGTACGTCAGCGTGGCCACGTCCTCGGCGTCGCGGATCAGGTCGACGACCGACAGGTAGACCTCGACGAAATGCGCGAAATCGGTGAATTGGAAATAGTCGGCGAGCAGCTGCGGGTCGGCGGGCACCGGCGTCGATCCCTCGTGGCGGGCCGCGAGCCGGGCCACTGTCTGGGGGGATGCCGACCCGACGTGGTGAACGTGCAGCTCGACCTTCGGCAGCCCCGCGATGAACCGCTCGACATCTGCGCCGAGCTGCTCAATGCCTGCCCCGAAGCCGTGCTCGACGTCGCCGCGCATGGGTAAACCTCCCCAACGGTGTGGAGGCGCCCTTACGACAACAGCCGGTCGGCCGAGCGTGGCGGGCGCAGCCCGTTGCAGCGCCTCTCGACCGTGCCGGCCGACGAGCCTAGCACAGGCGTACTCAGCGGCCGCATGCGTCTATCGCCGCCAGGCGGACGGCCGCCGCCGCCGAATCGCGTCAGACCGCGGGATCACCGCACACGGGAGTACGCCGTGATGCGCCTGGTCCACCACCACGGTGGAGTTCAGCGGTGAGGTGATCGCCACCGACCACGCCAAGCCCTCGATCAACGGGAAGGCTCCGCGGCCGGGCCGCGCAGCGCCAACAGCGTGTCGGTCAGGCGCAGCAGCTCGGGCTCGGTGAGCGGGACGGCCAACTCGCGCAACAGGTCGATGGCCTCAAACACCGAGATCCGTCGATGCTCGGTGGGCTGGCCGGGCCGGCGGATGGTCACGGTGGAGTCGGTGATCGTCGTGTGCCGGTCCGGGCTGTGCCGGGCGAGCATGAGTCCCTGCCGGAAGCTCACCAGCGGGTACGTACTCGTGTAGTGGTGAGCGGCGACGAGGTCGATCGGCAGCACGGGCAGCTCGTCGTGGCAGTGCATGAGCTCCCACCCCGGCTCGTGCCGACGGTACAGCGC
>JADGGF010000350.1 GCA_019690055.1 Micromonosporaceae bacterium | reverse complement strand
CGTATTTCGGAACCCTTGGTCCGGGCTTTACCGCTGGCTGGGCGCCGAACGCCCTGTCCGTGGTGATCCACCGGTGTCGGCCCGGGAAAGGCCGACACGTCGAACGTCGTCGGAGAGCGGCGCAGCGCGGAACCCATTGGCGGCGGTGAAGGTCTCATGGCCATGCGCTGGCTGCGGTCGCTTCTCGTCGTAGGTCTCCTCGCCGGATTCGGCGCCCTGCTGCCCAGCACCCCTGCCTGTGCGTGCAGCTGCGGTGCCTTGTCGGCCGAGGAAGCGGTGGCTCGGGCCGACGTCGTGTTCGTCGGCGTCGCGGTGGAGGTCACCGTGCCGTGGCGCGGGCCGCTGTCGAGCTCGGGCGATCCGGTCACCGTCACCTTTGACGTCAGCACCGTCTACAAGGGCGACGTTCCCGCCAACGCTCGGGTCCGCACCGTGCGGGACTCGGCGACCTGCGGCTACCCGTTCGTGGCGGGCCAGCGCTACCTCGTGCATGCCGATCGGCGGACCGACGGAACCTGGACCACCTCGCTCTGCGACGGCAACCAACCGGTCGACGCGGCCACGGTCCTGCCGGCCGGTGGGTACTCGCCGGGACCCGCGGTGGCCTACCCGGGGGAATGGCCGTGGGGCGTCCTGGTGGCCGCCGCCCTGGCCGCCGGGGCTCTGGTCGTCGCCGGGCTGCTCTTCCGGGCCCGCCGCCGCCGAGCGGCACCACCCGCTTCCTAGCCCGCCGCCTTCAGGCGGCAACGAGCAGGTTCGTGGCCCGCCGCCGTCAGGCGGCACCAGTAAGTTCCTGGCCCGCCGCCGGAGGCGCCTCCATATAGTTCGTAGACTGACGAACGTGACTCAGAAGCCAGATCTCGCGTCCGCGCCCCTGCCCGCCCAGTACGCGCCGGGCGAGGTAGAGGGGCGCCGATACGAGCTCTGGGTCAACAAGGGCCTGTTCGCGGCCGACGCCGGCAGCGACAAGGACGCGTACTGCATCGTCATCCCGCCGCCCAACGTGACCGGTTCGCTGCACGTCGGTCACGCCTTGGACCACACGATCCAGGACGCGCTGATCCGGCGCCGGCGGATGCAGGGGTACGAGACGCTGTGGCTTCCCGGTACCGACCACGCCGGAATCGCGACCCAGAACGTGGTCGAGCGGCAGCTCGCCGCCGAAGGCCTGTCCCGCCACGACCTCGGTCGGGAGAAGTTCGTCGAACGGGTCTGGCAGTGGAAGGCCGAGTCCGGCGGCGCGATTCTCGGGCAGATGCGTCGCCTCGGCGACTCCGTCGACTGGACCCGTGAGCGCTTCACGATGGATGAGGGCCTGTCCCGGGCCGTGCTCACCATCTTCAAGCGCCTCTACGACGACGGACTGATCTACCGTGCCGAGCGCATCATCAACTGGTGCCCGCGCTGCCTGACCGCGCTGTCGGACATCGAGGTCGAGCACAGCGACGACGAGGGCGAGCTGGTCTCGATCCGGTACGGCGACGGCGAGACGAGCATCGTGGTCGCCACGACGCGGGCCGAGACGATGCTGGGCGACACCGCGGTGGCGGTGCACCCCGACGACGACCGGTACCGGCACCTGGTCGGCAAGGAGGTCGAGCTTCCGCTGACCGGCCGGCGCATCCCGATCGTCGCCGACGCCCACGTCGACCCGGAGTTCGGTACCGGGGCGGTGAAGGTGACGCCGGCCCACGACCCGAACGACTTCGAGATCGGTCAGCGGCACAACCTGCCGAACCTCACGATCATGGACGAGCGGGGCGTGATCACCGCGCACGGTCCGTTCCAGGGCCTGGACCGGTTCGAGGCTCGGCCGGCCATCGTCGCCGCGCTGCGGGAGCAGGGCCGCATCGTGGCGGAGATGCGGCCGTACGTGCACGCCGTCGGTCACTGCTCGCGCTGCAAGACCACGATCGAGCCGCGCCTGAGCCTGCAGTGGTTTGTGAAGACCGGCCCCCTGGCGAAGGCGGCCGCGGACGCCGTCCGCGACGGTCGGGTGCGCATCGAGCCGGCTGAGATGGCCAAGCGGTACTTCGCCTGGGTCGACAACATGCACGACTGGTGCATCTCCCGGCAGCTGTGGTGGGGCCACCGCATCCCGGTCTGGTACGGCCCGAACGGGGAGACGGTGTGTGTCGGCCCGGACGAGGAGCCCCCAACCGGTGAGGGCTGGCGCCAGGACGAGGACGTGCTCGACACCTGGTTCTCGTCCGCGCTGTGGCCGTTCTCCACGCTCGGCTGGCCGGACGACACGCCGGACCTCGCGAAGTTCTACCCCACCAGCGTGCTGGTCACCGGCTACGACATCCTCTTCTTCTGGGTCGCCCGGATGATGATGTTCGGCCTCTACGCCATGGGGGGCCGGCAACCGTTCCATGTCGTAGCGCTGCACGGCATGGTGCGCGACCAGCACGGCAAGAAGATGTCGAAGTCCTTCGGCAACGTGGTCGACCCGCTGGACTGGATCGAGCGGTTCGGCGCGGACGCGACCCGGTTCACCCTCGCACGGGGCGCGAACCCGGGGGCCGACGTGCCGATCAGCGAGGAGTGGTGCCAGGGCTCGCGCAACTTCTGCAACAAGCTGTGGAATGCCGCGCGGTTCGCGCTGCTCAACGGAGCCACTGTCAAGGGACGCCTGCCCGCCCGGGCGAAGTTGTCCACGGTGGACAAGTGGATTCTCTCCCGCCTGCAGCGCGTGATCGCCGAGGTCGACGAGTACTTCGAGGCCTTCGAGTTCGCCAAGGTCTGCGACACGCTGTATCACTTCGCCTGGGACGACGTGTGCGACTGGTACGTGGAGCTCGCCAAGCCCGTGCTCGCCCGTGCCGACGAGGGGGGCGTCGCGGCGGAGGCGGCCGCGACCACGCGCCGGGTGCTGGGCCACGTGCTCGACCAGCTGCTGCGGCTGCTGCATCCGGTCATCCCGTTCGTCACCGACGAGCTGTGGTCGGCGCTGGCCGGCAAGGCCTCGGTGGTGCGGGCCGCCTGGCCGACCGTCGAGAAGTCCCTGATCGACGAGGGGGCCGAGGCGACCGTGGCCGCGCTGCAGCAGGTGGTGACCGAGGTGCGGCGGTTCCGGTCGGACCAGGGGCTGCGGCCCGGGCAGCGAGTGGCGGCTCGGCTGACCGGGCTGGCCGACGCCGGCCTGGACGCGCACGAGGGGCTCATCCGCTCCCTCGCCCGGCTGGACGACCCCGGCGACGGGTTCTCCGTCACCGCGTCGCTGCACGTCGGGCGAGGCGTCACCGTCGAGCTCGACACCCGGGGCGCCATCGATGTCACCGCCGAACGGGCGCGGCTGGAGAAGGACCGCGCCGCGGCGGAGAAGGAGATCGCTGGCTGCCGAGCCAAGCTCGACAACCCGGCCTTCAAGGACAAGGCGCCCGCCGAGGTGGTGGCGAAGGTCCGTGAGCGGCTGGCGAGCGCGGAGGCCGACCTCGCCCGGATCACCGCATCCCTCACCGCGCTGGGCGCCTGACTGTTGGCCCCATGGGGCTGGGCGCCCGGTGCGCGCCGCCGACCGTACGGCCCGCCCGGCCGTACCAGTGACAGAACCCCAGCCGCATAGTGACAGAACATGGAGTCCAGTGGCCACCTTCGCTGAGGTTGAGGCCGAGCTGACGGCCCGGGGTTACACCCGGATGGTCTTTGACCTGTCCCGGATCGAGGGGCTGCTCGACCTGCTGGGCAGCCCACAGCGGGCGTACCCGGCCATCCACATCACCGGCACCAACGGCAAGACGTCGACGGCGCGGATGATCGACGCGCTGCTGCGGGCTCACGGCCTGCGCACCGGCCGGTACACGAGCCCCCACCTGCAGACCGTACGCGAGCGGATCAGCATCGACGGCGAGCCGGTGAGCGAGGAGGCGTTCGTCAGCATCTACGAGGAGGTCGCGCCGGTGGCGGCGTTCCTCGACGAACGCAGCGCCGGGGAGACGCTGACCTACTTCGACATGACGACGGCCATGGCGCTGGCCGCCTTCGCCGATGCGCCGGTGGACGTCGCCATCGTCGAGGTCGGGCTCGGCGGCGCCGACGACTCCACCAACGTGCTGCAGGCGGGCACGTGCGTGATCACCCCGATCGGCCTGGACCACACCCAGTGGCTCGGCGACACGATCGCGGACATCGCCACCGCCAAGGCCGGCATCATCCACCGGGGGGCCACCGTGGTGTCCGCGGCGCAGCCGGTCGAGGCCGTACGCCCGCTGCTCGAGCGCTGCGTCGAGGTCGAGGCGACCGTGGCCCGGGAGGGCCAGGAATTCGGCGTGCTGCGGCGGGACATCGCGGTCGGCGGGCAGCTGCTCTCCCTCCAGGGCCTCGGCGGGGTCTACGAGGACGTGTTCCTGCCCCTGCACGGCGCGCATCAGGCCCAGAATGCCGCGGTGGCGCTCGCCGCGGCCGAGGTGTTCCTCGGCGCGGGCGCCAGCACCCGCCAGCTCGACCCCGAGGTGATCCGGGCCGGCTTCGCCATGGTCACGTCGCCCGGGCGGCTCGAGCGGGTGCGCGCGGCCCCGACGATCCTGCTCGACGCGGCCCACAACCCCCACGGCATGAACGCCACCGTCGAGGCGCTGCGCGAGGAGTTCTCCTTCACCCGGCTGGTGGCGGTGCTCGGCGTGCTGGCCGACAAGGACGTACCGGCGATCCTGGATCTGCTGGAGCCGGTCGTCGACGCGATCGTCTGCACCCGTAGCTCGTCACCCCGGGCAATGCCGGCCGAGGAGCTGGGACGCCTCGCCATCGAGGTCTTCGGCGAGGACCGGGTCAGCGTGGTGCCGGACCTGCCCGACGCGATCGAGAAGGCCGTGGTGCTGGCGGAGTCGGACCTGGACATCCTCTCCGGGGCCGGCGTGCTCATCACCGGATCGGTCGTCACCGTCGCCGACGCGCGCCGCTTGCTGGTGCGGGAATGAGCACGCAGAGGAAGTGAGGCGGGCCCATGAGTGAGTCAGGCGAATCCGGCGGGGGCGGTGGGGCGGACCAGAGCCGGCCGGACGTCGGGGGAGCCGGCACGGG
>JADGGF010000349.1 GCA_019690055.1 Micromonosporaceae bacterium | reverse complement strand
CCGGGGGCCGGGGGGGGGGGAGCAGCGGCGCCAGGTGTCGACCGTCGCGATGGGTGTGGACCAGGCCCTCCCAGTACGTGGCGGTCCGGGCGGCCAGGTACGCCGAGATGCGCAGCGCCCGCATCCGGGCGATTGAAAGTCTACTTTGGACTGTGTCACGGACGCGGGTCATCTCGACCTCGATCGCGTGCACCTGGCCGAGGATCCGCAGGTAGTTGGCCTCCGCGGCGGCGATGCGTTGTTCCCGCTCGGCCTCGCGGCGAAGCCGGATGAAGGTCTCGGTGCGCAACTCCTCGGCGTAGTGCCGGGCGGCCAGGTCCTCCTCAGTGATCTCGGCGCGCGCCTTGACGCGCTGCTCCTCCGCCGGGCCGAGCGCGGCCCGGGCCGCGGCCGCCTGGCTCTCCAATTGGGCAAGCTGGGAGCGGACGCTGGCGGTGGCCGCGATGTACCACAGCCGCTCGTGCTCCATCATGTCCCGCGCCCGACTGAACAACATCTCCAGGTAGGGCGTGGGCATCTTCGCCGGGCCCGGCGCCTCAAGGATCTCGATGACCTCCGCCAGCGACGGAATCCGGTTACGGCCGTCGCGCATGCCGTGGCGACGGTCGGCCCGTTGGGCCCAGCGACTGTACTCGATCGGCGGGGCCGGCTCGCGGTCCGCCTCGGCCGGTTCGGGCGGGTCGTTTCGCCGGTTCATCCGACACCTTCACTCATGGCCGAGACTCACCTCAATCTGTGCTGCGTGACCTGCCTCGCATGTTGCTAAACCTCGTCAAGCTGACAGGCCGCCCGCGCCCGGCCGGGTGCCGGAATCGACGGCTTACGACGGGTGTGTCCCCCCATCCGATCGGCCGGTCCCGCGTCGGGCCGGTGGTCGCTCGCCGGCTGGTGACATCGCCGGGCTGGTGACGTCACCAGATGGTGAGGTCGCCGGGCTGGTGACATCGCCAGCCGGGGCGCCCCACCGCAGCGGGTGGGGTGAGTCACCCGGCGACGGGCCGACACGCGCCATGAGCGGCGCTCGTGACGGCCGGCCTGATAGGTTGGCCCCAGCCACGATCGCCCACGTGGGAGAGACCGGCGGGTGACGACTGCGCCGGCGCCGAAGGGGCAATCCTCCCCGGAACCTCTCAGGCACCAGGGACCACGATGGGTTGGCGCTCTGGAGCGCGCGACGCCGCCACGGCTCGCAGCGACAGAGGGGGAGACGTCATCGATACGTCCTCACCTCGGGAGCAGGATATGAGTGGTGATCAGCCCAACGGGATTCCCTTCGTCGCCCGGCACATCGGCCCCCGCCCCGACGAGCAGCGCCGGATGCTCGAGGTGGTCGGGGTCGGCTCGCTCGACGAGCTGATGGACCAGGCGATTCCCGAGATGATCCGCTGGCACGCCCCGCTCGATCTGCCGCCGGCGGCCAGCGAGCCCGAGGTGCTGGCCCAGCTGCGCGAGATCGCCGGCCGTAACCAGGTCGCCGTGTCGATGATCGGGCTGGGGTACTACGGCACCCACACACCCGGCGTGATCCGGCGCAATGTCCTGGAGAACCCGGCGTGGTACACGGCCTACACGCCCTACCAGCCGGAGATCAGCCAGGGGCGGCTGGAGGCGCTGTTGACCTTCCAGACGATGGTCGCCGACCTGGTCGGCCTGCCGACGGCGAACGCCAGCCTGCTGGACGAGGCGACCGCCGCGGCCGAGGCGATGACCCTGGCCCGGCGCTCGTCGAAGAGTTCCAGCCAGGTGTATCTGGTCGAGGCCGACACCCTGCCGCAGACGATCGCCGTGCTGCGGACCCGGGCCGAGCCGCTCGGCATCGAGGTGCGCCTGTTCTCGGGGGACGCGCTGCCCGAGGAGGAGTGCTTCGGGGTGCACCTGCAGTACCCGGGCGCCTCCGGCGAGGTCCGCGACCACGCGGCGGTGGTCGCCGCGGCGCACGAGCGGGGCGCCATCGTGACCGTCGCCGCCGACCTGCTGGCGCTGTGCCTGCTGCGCCCGCCGGGCGAGATCGGGGCCGACGTCGTGGTGGGCAGCGCGCAGCGGTTCGGCGTGCCGATGGGCTTCGGCGGTCCCCACGCCGGATTCATGGCCGTACGGTCGGGGCTCGAGCGGTCGCTGCCCGGCCGCCTGGTCGGGGTGTCGCGCGACGCCGCCGGCCACCCGGCGTACCGGCTGGCCCTGCAGACCCGGGAGCAGCACATCCGCCGGGAGAAGGCGACCAGCAACATCTGCACCGCGCAGGTGCTGCTCGCCGTGGTGGCGGGCATGTACGCCGTCTACCACGGTCCGGACGGCCTGCGCGGGATCGCCGCCCATGCCCACCACATGGCCGGCCTGCTCGCCGCCGGGCTGCGGACCAGTGGCGTCACGGTGGCCACCACCGCCTTCTTCGACACGCTGACGGTGGCCGTACCCGGGCGGGCGGAGCAGGTCGTCGCCGCGGCGGCCCAGCGCGGGGTGAACCTGCGCCTGGTTGACGCGGACCACGTCGGGATCGCCTGCGACGAGACCACCACGGTGGAGCACCTGCGCGCCGTGTGGGCCGCGTTCGGTGCGTCCGCTGTGGACGTTGACGCGCTCGCGGCCGAGACCGGGCTGCCCGCGTCGCTGCGGCGCGCGACGCCGTACCTGACCCATCCGGTGTTTCACGCCCATCGCTCCGAGACGGCGATGCTGCGGTACCTTCGCTCGCTGGCCGACAAGGACTACGCGCTGGACCGGGGGATGATCCCGCTCGGCTCCTGCACGATGAAGCTCAACGCCACCACCGAGATGGAGCCGATCACCTGGCCGGAGTTCGCGAACATCCACCCCTTCGCTCCGGCCGAGCAGACCCGCGGGTACGCCGAGCTGATCGGCACGCTGGAGTCGTGGCTGGCTGAGCTGACCGGCTACGCCGCGGTGAGCGTGCAGCCCAATGCGGGCTCGCAGGGCGAGTACGCGGGACTGCTGGCGATCCGGGCCTGGCACCGGGCCAACGGCGACGAGCAGCGCGACGTGTGCCTGATCCCGGCGAGCGCCCACGGCACCAACGCGGCCAGCGCGGTCATGGCCGGACTACGGGTGGTGGTCGTGGCCACCGACCAGGACGGCAACATCGACCTCGCCGACCTGGATCGAAAGATCGCCGAGCATGGTTCCCGGCTGGCGGCGATCATGATCACCTATCCGTCCACTCACGGCGTCTACGAGCCCGGCATCGCCGAGGTCTGCGCCAAGGTGCATGAGGCCGGGGGACAGGTCTATGTGGACGGTGCGAACCTCAACGCCCTGCTGGGCTTCGCCAAGCCGGGCAAGTTCGGGGCCGATGTGTCGCACCTGAATCTGCACAAGACGTTCTGTATCCCGCACGGCGGGGGCGGTCCCGGTGTCGGTCCGGTGGCCGTCCGGGAGCACCTGGTGCCGTACCTGCCGAGTCCCCGGGGAGCCGTGGGACCGGTCGCGGCCGCGCCGTACGGCTCGGCCGGAATCCTGCCGATCTCGTGGGCGTACATCCGCCTCATGGGACCGGAGGGGCTGACCCGGGCGACCGGGATGGCGGTGCTCGCGGCCAACTACGTGGCGGCGCGGTTGCGGGACCACTATCCGGTGCTCTACACGGGCAACAAGGGCCTGGTGGCGCACGAGTGCATCCTCGACCTGCGGCCGGTGGTCAAGGCGGCCGGGCTGACCGTCACCGACGTGGCCAAGCGCCTGATCGACTACGGGTTCCACGCACCGACGATGTCGTTCCCCGTGGCCGGCACGCTGATGGTCGAGCCGACCGAGTCGGAGGACCTGGCAGAGCTCGACCGGTTCTGCGACGCGATGATCGCGATTCGGCGCGAGATCGACCAGGTGGCGGCCGGCGTGTGGCCGGCGGACGACAACCCCCTGGTCAACGCCCCGCACACGGCCGAGATGGTGACCGCCGACGAGTGGCCGCACCCGTACCCTCGGTCGCTCGCGGCCTACCCGAACGGGGTGGCTCCGACCGGGAAGTACTGGGCGCCGGTCCGGCGGATCGACGAGGCGTACGGTGACCGCAATCTCGTCTGCGCCTGCCCGCCGCCGGACGCCTACGTCGACTGACGCCGATACGGGTCCGACGGGGGTTCGGTCCCTCAAGGTGGCGGTCGGAATCCGAGGGTGCCGAGGTGAACGGTCAGGAGGCGCCGGCCAGGGCGTGGAGAGCGGGGCCGCGGTGCGGCTGCACGGTGCTGCCGTCGGGCAGGATCTCGCCGGTGTCCTCGAAGACGATGACGCCGTTGCACAGGAGGCTCCACCCCTGCTCCGGGTGGTGGGCGATCACTCGGGCAGCGTCGCGGTCGATGGCATCCGCACTCGGACAGGGAGGATTGTGCTCGCAGTTCACGGGGGATCTACCTGGTCTCTTCCGAAACTCTTGTAATCAAGGTCACCTGTGACCAATGACAAAGCTACTACCGAAAAGGGCTCAGGTACGACCGCGTAACACGCCCTGGACACGACTATCGGCCTAACGGATGAGGACATTCGATCCGTACGGCCAGCCGGAGGCCGGTTTGCGCTCACGGACAGTAATCGGTTACTCGGCTCAGCGCGAGCCCGAGCGGGGCCGTTCGGCCGCCGTTCCCACGGTCTCGACCACGGCCTGGCGGGCCGGGGGGATGCCGACCTCGGCTGGGGATTCCTTTCCGCTGGCGGCACTTGAGTGGCATCTCGACGACGGCGGGGACCCGGCCGCCGTGCTCGCGTCGTTCCTCGACCGTTGGGGCCTCGGGCCACCGTTCGGCCAGCCAGCGATCACGGAGAGTGAGCGGTTCAACGGCGCCCGCGACGCCGTCACCGGGGCTGTCGTATTGCTGTCTGCCGCCGCCGCGGCCACGATCGCGGGCGCCCCGCCGGGCCGGTCGAGCCCGGCCTCTTTGGTGCCGGACGTGGCCGCTGTGGTATTTGGCGGCGCGTTCTCAGCGGACCCGTTGTCAGGAAGGACGCCCTCCTGCGGTTTTTTGCCTAGGCTGTCGCTTATAAACATCTCCGATCCCACCAGCCTCGCCGGCAGGT
>JADGGF010000348.1 GCA_019690055.1 Micromonosporaceae bacterium | reverse complement strand
CGGCCAGCAGCGTGGCGGTGTGCGCGGCGCGCCCCCGTAGCGGGGTGGTGGAGTAGGTGGGTTCGGGATTGGCGGGCGGGTCGGTTTTCTCCGGCCGGCCGATCAGCAGCACCACGGGCAGCGCCACCAGCACTGTTGCGACCGCCGCGCCCGCGACGAACCGGCGGCGGCGCACTCGCCCCGCCTGCGCCCAGGCGGGCGCGGAGAACTCACGGTGGGGCATCCGGTCCACCTCCGTGGCCAGCGACTTCAACAAGTCAGCGAGATGGTCCTGTCTCATCGACCGCTCCCTTCGTTTTGCGGGCGAGGCCGGTCGGGAGCTTTGTCCAGGTCGGACAATTCCGCGTAGCGCGCCGGAGCGGAATCTGCGAGTAATTCCGGGGCGAGCTCCCGCAGGCGCCGCAGCGCTACCGCCGTCTGCGACTTGACCGTGCCGACGCTGACGCCCAGGACTGCGGCCGTGCGAGCCTCGGTGTGGTCCTCGAAGAAGCGCAGCACGAGGACGGCCCGCTGTTTGGGAGTGAGTCGGGCCAGAGCCTGGGTGAAGACCAGGCGCAGCGGAACGTCGTCCAGGCCCGTTGGTGCCGGCTCGGGCGGCGTCGCCACCGTGATCTCCCGTCGTTGCCGGCGCCACCACGACACCGCGTCCCGGTAGAGAACCGCGCGGGCGTACGCCTCCGGCTGGCCGTCGCGCAGGCGCGACCAGCGCAGCGCCACCTTCACCATCGTGGCCTGCAGGAGATCCTCGGCGAGGTGGACGTCACCGCAGATGAGGTAGGCCGCCCGGAGCAGACGCGGCTGGCAGGCTCGCGCGAAAGCGGCGAACTCCTCGTACGCGTCGGGCGGCGTCATACGACTACAACGTTCGGGCTGCCGTGAATGGTTGGGGCAGGAGCGCGACCATGTCGTACAGCCTCGGCCATGTCATCGGTCGTGTCGTTCTACCGAGTACAACGGAGCGATCTCGCCGAGGGTGAACTCGCCGAGCTGCTCACCGCAGCCGCGGAGGTCGGCGAGGACTACGGCTGGTCGGGCTACGTGATGCTCAATCTGCTCACCGCCATGGAGGAGGCGGACGTCGTCCTCGGCGCCGGCCTGACCGAGGAGGTTGAGGCCGGCGAGGAGATCGGCCTCGTCTATCTCGCCACCGCCGACGATATTGAGACCCTCGAGAATCTGGATCTCGACGACCTCGACGAGGAGTCGCTGGGCGACGGCTTCGACATGGACGAGGCCGAGTTGCGGGAGGCGATGACCGAGTCGCTGACGCTTCTCCGCGAGCTGGTCGCCGGCACCGGCCCGGACGAGGTCCTCGTCATCAGTATCGCCTGACTCGACCGCGCGCCACGTGCCGCGATCGGACCCAGACCCGCCGGCTTGCTGCCGTTGCCCGGGGCTCGCCTGGTTGGTGGCGACGCGGCCGCCGTGGGTGTCCAGAGTGGACTTTTTCGCGGCGGCCCGCGACCAGGGCCACGACGGCGTGGTGCTGGCTGTACCCACCACTGCGGCATCGATTACCGGGACCGCGACCGCCGTGGGGTCAGTACCTGGTCGAGAAGGTTCCGAAGCCATTCCGACTGGGCGCGCAGGAGCGCGTACTCCAGGCCCGCCCGGTGCGTCACGTACGCATGGCTTGCTGCCGGTCCCGCGGCCTCGATACGTGCGGTGATATCGGTGAGGGCGCCCTCGATGGCCGCCAGTCGGTCGGTGAGCGCGCGGCGTACGGTGTCGGCGGGAAGGAGATCGGCGAAGTGGAGCGCCACCCGCAGCTCGGCGGTGTCCCCGGTCTCGGGTAGGACGCGAAGCGCACTGACCAACAGCCGGTCGTGCTCCTTGTGGCCGGCCGCGGTGACGACATGCCGCGCCGGATCTCTGGGGTCGGCCTCGATCAGCGACTCCCGGCGCAGGCTCTGCAGCATCGCGTAGATCGACCCGGATCGCAGGGCCAGCCACCGGTCCGCGGCCATGCCGAACAGGTAGGACTGCACGTCGTACCCGGTCGCCGGTTCGCGCCGACGGACGGCTCCCAGCACCGCGAGGCGCGTTGTTCGAGCGGCCATGCCGCCATGGTAGCGGGCGCGTTGCCCAAATTTGGATAGTCGGGTACCCTCCAAATTTGGATACCGTCTGAGGGACTGGGAGCAACACGTGATCCGAGCCAGTCACTTACGAAAGATCTACCCGGACCGATCGAGGTCATCACCGCGCTCGCAGGTGGTCGCGGTCGACGACGTGTCGTTCGAGGTGGCCGCCGGCGAGATCGTGGGCCTGCTGGGGCCGAACGGCGCCGGGAAGACCACCACCATGCAGATGCTCACGACCCTGACGCGACCCACCTCCGGCCGTGCGCAGGTCGCGGGATACGACCTGGCGACCCAGGCGCGCTACGTGCGCGCAGCGATCGGCTACGTGTCCCAGCGCGGTTCGGCCAGCGACGACTCCACGGTCGGGGAGGAACTCGTCGACTACGGATTGCTCCACGGCCTGTCACCCACCGATGCCTTTGCCCGCGGGCGGACGCTCGCCGAGCGCTACCGTTTGGATGATCTCTGGGACCGTGAGGTTGGCACGCTCAGTGGCGGCCAGCGCAGGCGTCTCGATATCGCGATGAGCCTGGTGCACCGTCCGCGTCTGGTCTTTCTCGATGAGCCCACCGTCGGTCTCGATCCGGCGTCGCGAGCAAGCCTGTGGGCCCACGTCCGTGAGCTGCGGGACACCTCCGGGGTGACCGTCCTGCTGAGCACCCACTATCTCGATGAGGCCGACGCTCTCTGCGATCGACTGTTGGTGATCTCCGGTGGGCGCCTGATCGCCGACGGTCCGCCCGCCCAGATCAAGCGGATGATGGGGCCGGACACGCTGACCGTCACCGTGCCATCAGAGACCGAGCTGCCCGACCTGCTGGCCGTGCTGACGGACGCAACGGGGGAGAAGCCGGAGGTCTCGGGCCTGGAAGTCAGCGTCCGATTCGCCGGCGGTACCGGCACGCTGGCGGCCGTCCTGGCCAGAATCGACGCCGCTGCGCTCACGACCGCAAGCGTGGAGCTACGGCCACCCTCACTCGACGAGGCGTTCTTCGCGCTCACATCGAAGGAGGTAGCAGCATGAGCGCCGTACGTAGCACCGCGGTGATGTTCCGGCGGCAGGTGCGCGGCACCCTGCGCAAGCGGGCGTACCTGGCCGTCGGGCTGGCTCAGCCCGTCCTGTACCTCGCGCTGTTCGGGCCGCTGCTCGGGGCGTTCGCCGGGCAGCTCGGGGCGAACCCCTACACGCTTCTCGTGCCCGGGCTCCTGGTGCAACAGGCCGTGATCGGCTCGCTCTTCGTCGGTTTCGGCTTGCTACGGGACATGCAGGCCGGGGTCCTGGACGCGCAGCGAGTCACGCCCGCCAGTCGCTGGGCGCTGCTGACCGGGCGCACCCTCTACAACGTGCTCGACGCCGCCGTCCAGGGTCTCATCCTCGTCGTCCTCGGGTTCGCCTTCGGCATGCGCGCGGATGCGCTCGGGGGTGTCGTCGGGTTCCTCCTGGCTCTCCTGCTCACCGCGGCCTTCTGCGCCGCCGGCTACGGGCTCGCCGTGACGCTCAAGAACCAACAGACCTTCGGCGTGCTGGTCAACGCGATCTCGTTGCCGGTGCTGCTGCTGAGCGGAGTCCTGATTCCGATGTCGGTGGCTCCCGGGTGGCTGCAGGCGGTCTCGGCCATCCTGCCGACCACCCATATCGTCACCGGGGTCCGGGCCGCGTTCGCCGGCGACATCACCAGCACGGCGGTCCTCGTCGGTCTCCTGTGGACGGTCGGTGTCACGATCGCCGCGTTCATGTACGGGGGCCGCGCCTTCGCTCGAGCGAACCGATAGGTTCCCCTCGGTTGTGGACACCTCGTCAATGTCCGGTTAGAGTTCGTGTGTGAACGAATCGTACATATGTCAACCGAGGCGGTGCCCATGAACGACACGGTAGAGTCGTTCGCGCCCGCGACCGGCGGGTCGGGCGGCCGGAAGCCCAAGACGTGGCTGATCACGGGCGCCTCGCGTGGTTTCGGTCGGGAGTTCGCCAAGGCGGCACTCCGGCGCGGCGACCACGTGGCCGCGACCGCCCGCGACGTGTCCACCCTGGACGATCTGCGTAAGGAGCACCCCAACCTGCTCGTGCTGGCCCTCGACGTCACCGACGCCGACGCCGTCCGCGACCGGGTTGCGGAGGCGGAGGCGCACTTCGGTGGTCTCGACGTTGTGGTGAACAACGCCGGTTACGGGCATTTCGGCGCGGTGGAGGAGGTGACCGACGCCGAGCTGTGGGCCCAGCTGGAGACGAATGTCCTCGGCCCGCACCGGGTTGTCCGGGCCGTCCTCCCCGGCATGCGCGAGCGCGGCCGCGGGCACATTATTCAGATTTCCTCGATTGCCGGCGTGATCGCGGGGCCCGACCTGGGCGCCTACAACGCATCGAAATGGGCGCTTGAGGCGCTGAGCGAGGCACTGGCCGCCGAGGTCGCCCAGTTCGGCGTACGCGTCACGATCGTGGAGCCCGGCGGGTACGAGACCGACTGGGCCGGGTCGTCGTCGCGGCGCAGCCAGCCCATGCCGGTGTACGACCCCGTGCGCGAAGAGAGGGCGGCCCGTCGCCGCGCCAACGTGCCGGGGGATCCTGTCGCGGCCGCCCAGGCCCTGCTCGAGATCGTCGACGCCGAGCGACCGCCGCTCCGGGTGTTCTTCGGCTCGCTGTTCGGCAAGCCCGTGTCTGAGATCGCGCGGGAGACCTACGAGCGGCGCCTGGCGGAGTGGGCGGAGTGGGAGGACCTGACGGCCCGCGCGTCCGGCCGGTAACGGCGATGGTCGGCCGCCGGGCCGAGCGGCGGGGCGCTACCAGGGCACCCAGGAGATTCTCGTGGCCAGTGGACGGACAGTCTTCCGTAGACAGCCGAGTAGCCGATCCAGCTCGGCGACTGTGACCCGTCCTCGTCACTGTCAACGGGCCGGCTCAACGGGGGCCGTGGGGGGGGGGGCGGCGCGGGGGGCACCGCCCCGGGGGCGGGGTAGCAGGAA
>JADGGF010000347.1 GCA_019690055.1 Micromonosporaceae bacterium | reverse complement strand
TCGCGTGGTGGCAGGACGACCGGCGCTTCGTCGGCTACTGGTTCGGGCAGCGGTTCTGGGGTCGCGGGGTCGGGACCGCGGCGCTGCGGCAGTTTCTGCAGCGCGAGCCGGTCCGACCCCTCTACGCCGACGTGTTCGTGGGCAACACGGCCTCGGTGCGGCTGCTTGAGCGCTGTGGCTTTCGGCGGATAGGCACCGACCACGATGGCGATCTCGAGTTCGCGATGCTCAGGCTCGACGACAACCCCGCCGCCGAGGGGTGATCGTCAGGTGTCCAGGCCCCTCGCGTTCTCTAGGAGATTGTCAGATCAACAACAGGACCAGGTTCCTCGGTCGGAACACTGGCCCTGAGCGGAGAGAACTTTGGTCGGGGTGGCGGGATTTGAACCCACGGCCTCTTCGTCCCGAACGAAGCGCGCTGCCAAGCTGCGCTACACCCCGGACCCGCTCGGCGGCCGTCTACCGGCTTACCGAACGTGCCGAGTCATCGTAGCTCATGACCCGCGCCGGGCTCACGCGGGTATCCCCACTTGCGGGACGGCCGCCGACTGGCGGCGGCCGAGCCCGGCGGCTTCCGGGGGCCATGGGCGGGCCCTCGAGATCATGGAAGTTTGGACCCCCTATAGGGGGTTTTGTCTTCCAAGATCACGAGATTCAGCTGGGGCAGACGCCGGCCAGCCAGGCCGAGGTGGGCAGGGTCAGCGGGGCACGAGGGTGAGCAGGGACGCCTCCGGCCGGCAGGCGAACCGGACCGGGGCGGTCGGGTGCGTACCCAGGCCCGCCGAGACGTGCAGCCAAGAGGAGGACGACGGCCAGCGGTGCAGGCCCTTGGCCATCTGGCGGGGCAGGCCACAGTTGGTGACCAGGGCCCCGACCCCGGGCACGCAGACCTGCCCGCCGTGGGTGTGCCCGGCCAGCAGCAGCGTGAAGCCGTCGGCGGCCATGGCGTCGAGCACGGAGGGGTCGGGCGTGTGCACCACGCCGATGTGCAGGTCGGCCGAGGGCGAGGCGGCGCCGGCGACCGACTCGTACGAGTCCCGGTCCACGTGCGGGTCGTCCACCCCAACCAGCTCGACCGTACGGCCGCCCGCCTTGATGGTCGTCCGGGCGTTGTTCAGGTCCGCCCAGCCGGCCGAGACGAACAGCGAGCGCAGCGACTCGTACGGCAGGTCCACGCCCTGGATGTACTCGCGGTCCTTGTCGAAGTAGCTGAACGGGTTCTTGAACACCGGCCCCTTGTAGTCGTTGGAGCCGAAGACGAAGGCGCCCGGGTAGGTCAGCAGCGGCTCGAAGGCCTGGGACACGATGGGCAGCGCCTCAGGGTGAGACCAGTTGTCGCCGGTCACCACCACCAGGTCGGGATCGAGGCCGGCCAGGTCGGCGACCCACTGGGCCTTGCGCCGCTGGTTGGGCATCAGGTGCAGGTCGGACAGGTGCAGGATCCGCAGCGGCTCATCGTCGAGGTCGAGCAGCGGCACGTCGAACCGGCGCAGGGTGAACAGGTTCCGCTCGACCAGGCTGGCGTAGGCCAGGGTCGCGGCGCCGGCCGCCGCCACGCCCGCCACCACGCGGAAAGCGGTCCGCAATCGCATGCGGTAGAGGGTACGGTGCCGGCCATGAGCACTCTCAAGGAACGGCTGGAGTCCGATCTCCGCGACGCCATGAAGGCCCGCGACGAGCTGGTGACATCGACCCTGCGCATGGTGCTGGCGGCGGTCCGCAACGCCGAGGTCGCCGGCAAGCAGGCGCGGGAGTTGTCCGACGACGAGGTGCTCTCGGTGCTGACCAAGGAGGCGAAGAAGCGCCGCGAGGCGGCGACCGCCTTCGCCGACGCCGGTCGGGCGGAGTCGGCGGACAAGGAGCGGGCCGAGGAGGAGGTCATCGCCCGCTACCTGCCCAAGCAGCTCTCCGACGAGGAGCTCGCCGCGGTCGTGGCCGAGGCGTTGGCCCAGGGCGGATTCACCGGCATGGGGCAGATGGGGCCGGCCATGAAGGCGGTTCAGGCGGCCGTCGCCGGCCGGGCCGAGGGCGGCCGGGTCGCGGCCGAGGTACGCCGCCAACTCTCCAACCAGTAGCCGACCGACTCCGAGCCGGCTGGCGCCGTGGAGCCGATCCGCGCGCCACCGGCCGCCCGGCGCCCCCGAGAAAGACCGAAGCCCGTACGGCGGGCGGTTCACCCGCCGTACGGGCTCACGATTCGACGGCGCCGGTGTCCGTCAGTTTGACGTCGGTGGGACGACCGGACCCGTGCCGGGCCCGCCGTTGTTGCTCCCACCGCCGCGACCGCCGCCGGTCGGCGGGGGCGGCGGCTCGTCGCCGGGGCCGGCGCTGAGCAGCACCGTCACCGTGCTGCCCTTGCTCGTGCTGCCCGAGGGCTCCGTGCCGGCCACCGTGTTGGGCGGGCACGGCGAGGCGACCTTCTGCGTCTTCTCGACGTACACGTCGAACCCGGCCCGCTGGATCGCGGCGACGGCGTCCTGCTCCGACCGGCACCGGACGTCCGGAATCGCCACCTTCACGCCGACGACCAGGCTCTGCGGCGGCCGCTCGAAGTCGATCACCGGCAGGCCCTCGTGGGCGTCCCGCATGGTGTACGCGGCCGCGTTGTTGGCCAGCGTGGCCGACCGCTCGTAGCTGTGCGGCGTCTCGGGCCGGTCCGGGTTCGCCACGGTGGCGGCGACCGCCAGGTGCTTGGAGGACACCACCAGCGTGCCGGTCCAGTTCTGGTCGGCGGTACCGGTCTTCCCGATCACCGGGTGGCCAATGATGCGGTAGATGCCACTGGCCGTGCCGCCACGGCACCCGCCGGTGCCACCGGGCGTGCCCAGCGGGCACCGGGCGGCATCCGCCGCGGCCCGGGCCACCTCGGGCTTGATCGCCTCGGTGCACCGCGGCTCGACCACGTCGGTGACCGGCTCCCCGTGCACATCGATCAGCTCCTCGACCGGCATGGGCTCGCAGTAGATCCCGTCCGCGGCGACCGTGGCGTACGCGTTGGCCAACTCGAGCGGAACCGTGTCGCTGACGCCGAGCGTGAACGCGCCCCACAGGTGTCCGCCGTTTTCTGCGATGTTGTCGCGGTCCTTACTGGACCGGAACTTGATGCCCAGCCGCTGGGCCACGTTGATCGCCTTCTCGGCACCGACCTTCTCGAGCAGCGGCACGAAGTACGTGTTGACCGAGAGCCCGAAGCCCGTCCACATGTTGCGCGACCCGTTCATGCTCGCGCTCGCGTTGCGTGGGCACCACCGGTCACCGCAGCGGGCGATGTCAGTGGGGCCGGCCGGGTAGATCCGGGACACGTACGGTGACCGGGCCTGGATCGTGAAGTCGAGCGGATACCCGTTCTCCAGCGCCGCGATCATCGTGAACAGCTTGAACGTCGAGCCCATCTTGTAACCGACGACGTCCCCACCGCCGGACATCAACGGGTTGGTCGTGTTCGGGTAGGTGGCCTTGAGGCCGAGCGCGGCCTTCTCGGGAATCTCGTTGGGCGGGTTGTCGCGGTCGTCGACGCTGAAATTGCGGTTCGTCGCCATGGCCCGCACGTACCCGGTGCCGGGCTGGATCGCGGCGAGCATGAGCGCGTCCTTCTGGCCGGTCGGCAACTGGGCCTCGACGTTGCGCTTGGCCGAATCCTGAATCGCGACATCGAGCGTGCTCGTGATCCGGTAGCCGCCGGACTTGAGCTTGCTCGCCCGGGAGAGCGCGTCGACGCCGAACTCCTCCTGCTCCAACCACCAGCGGTAGAAGAAGTCACAGAAGAAGCCCCAGTGGTTGACCAGCGCCTGCGTGCAGTCCCGCGGCGTACGGGTGCCCGTGACCTCCAGCGGCTCCGCGTTGGCGAGGTCGGCCTGCTGCCGGGAGATCATGCCGAGCTCCACCATCTGGTTCAGCACATACGTGCGGCGGGCCAACGCCTGCGGCCGGCCGGACTCGGTCGTCGGGTCGAACGCGGTGGGCGCCTTGGGCAGGCCGGCGAGCAGCGCCGCCTCGGCGAGCGTGAGGTCCTTGGGCTCCTTGTTGAAGTAGACCTGGCTCGCCGCGTAGATCCCGTAGGCGCCGTTTCCGAACGCGGCGATGTTCAGGTAGTTCTGCAGGATCTGGTCCTTGGTGAGCTTCTTCTCCAGGGCGATCGCCTGGCGCATCTCGCGGACCTTGCGCTCGGGCGTGGACTCGGTGGCGGCGAGCACGTCCTTCGGGCTGGTCGCGCCGTAGGTCAGCGCCTGCCGGACGTACTGCATGGTGAGCGTTGAGGCACCCTGTCCGGTGGCGTCCCCGCTGCTCTGGTTGGCGAGGAATGCCCGAAACACCCCTTGGATGTCAACGCCGTTGTGTTCGTAGAAGCGCTGGTCCTCGGCCGCGATGATCGCGTCACGCATCACCTGCGGGACGTCGGAGAGGTCGATGTCGTGGCGGTTCTCGTCGTAGAACGTGGCGATGAGGGTCTGACCGTCGCGCGCATAGAGGTACGAGATCTGGGGCGGGGTCGGCACCTCCAGCGACGCCGGCAGGCTCGCGAAGGAGTCCGCGCCGGCCTTCGCCGAGAGCGCACCGACCGCCACCGCCGGGAAGACGGCGGCGGCGACGACAACGCCGGCCAGAACGCCGCACACCAGCAGCGACAACGCATTCGTGAAGATGTTGTGGTCGCGTTTGCGCATCCAGGTCACCCGGTCAGGGTAGTGGAAACGCGTGAGGCGTCCTGACCCGAGATGGCCGGACGAGAGTCGTGATGTCGGCTGTGTCGCGGACGTCGTCGGCACGCCGGGTGAGCGCGGTGGGCCGGGCATCTCGTGAGCCAGAGGGCCGGGCAAAATCGGCGACAACGTTGCGTAGTCGTACGATTACGGAGCATGATGGGCCGACTGCACAAATGACCGTGCACAAGGGGGGACGTCGACAACATGGGGATGATCGCCGACTGGCCAAGCCAGGCAGCGTGCCGGCACGGTGACCCGGACGCGCTGTTCGTCCAGGGTGCGGAGCAGAACGTGGCGAAGCGGATCTGCCGCGGTTGCCCGGTCCGGTACGAGTGCCTCGCGGACGC
>JADGGF010000346.1 GCA_019690055.1 Micromonosporaceae bacterium | reverse complement strand
GTCCCCGACCGACCCGGGATCGTCCCCGACCGATCCAGGGCCGTCCCCGACCGACCCGGCCCCGCCCTCGCCGTCCAACACCCCCAGCGAGCCCAGCAACGACACCGAATCGCCCAGCGGCGGCTCCACATCGCCCAGCGGCGGTACGGCGACGCCCACCGACGATCCACCCGCGCCGAGCGGCACCGCAACGTCAACGGCGACACCTTGACCAGCTCGACGGTCATGAATTGATCCGCCGAGCAAAGGATCGACATGCACCACGTTGTTGCCGACGGTCGTGACGGCGTGAGCCGCTGACCGCCGCCGTCGTTGGCGAACGCGCCAGCGGCGCGTGACCGGGTCAGGTTCGATGGTCGACCCGGCCGGCGGGCGGCGTTCGACTGTTGTGATCATCGATTGGGGTGGCGCGGAGGCCGCCCGAGTTCCGCCGCGGTGCCTCGATGCGTGTCATGCCTGGTCAGGGCCGGTTTTTCCGGCTTGTACGGCCTGGTCGGGGGCGGTTTTCCCGGTTCGCGCGATCGCAAGCTCCTTGACAGGGGGTAACCCTCATGCCACCATCGCCGCAGCCGCGCGAATGTTGCTCGCCACAACAATAGCGCCTCGTCCGTACCCACCTTGACGTCACCGGAATCGTGATCATCGATCAGATAACGTTTCATGTGAGCGTGGATAACGTTATCTACTTGATCGACTTTGGCGTCGAGGCCGCTCGCGGTGCTGCGGGGGATCGCGGACGAGGCGGGCTGGGGGGTATACGTGAACGCCGATTCTGCCGCGTCCACCGTCTCCGTGGAACACGACGCCGCCACCGTGCGGACCGTGCCGGAACTCGCCCGGCTGCTGCGGCTCCTGCGTCGTCGCGAGGCGCGGAACCGGGATGGCGCCGCGCTGACGTACCGCGAGCTGGCCGCGAAGACCGGCTGGTCCCACGCGATCATCGGGGAGTACCTCGCTGGTACGGCCCTGCCACCGACCGATCGGTTCGATCAGCTCATCCAGATCCTTGGCGCGACGCGCTCCGAGCTGGGCCCGCTGGCGACCGCCCGGGACCGGGTCGAGGAGCTCCGTCGGCCGAGCCGGGCCGCCTCGGCCGCGAGCGCAACCCGCTCGGCTGAGCGCGTTCCGCGCGAGCTGCCGGCGCCCGTGCCCGGGTTCGTCGGACGACGGCCGCAGCTGTCCGAACTGAACCGGATCGCCGCCTCGGCCGGTACCGAGACGGGCCTGCCGATCGCGGCGATCTGTGGCGGCGGTGGCGTGGGCAAGACCGCGCTCGCCGTGCACTGGGCGCACCGCCGGGCGGCCGACTTCCCCGACGGACAGCTCTACATCGATCTTCGGGGGTTCAGCGCCCGCGAGCCCGTGGCCGCGGTCGACGCCCTCGGCCGGTTCCTGAACGCGCTCGGGGTGGAGCCCGACCGGATCCCGTCCGGCGTCGACGAGCGCGCATCGCGCTACCGGACCATGCTGGCCGGGCGGCGCATGCTCGTGGTGCTCGACAACGCCGTGTCGGCCGAGCACGTACGGCCCCTGCTGCCCGGGAGCGCAACCTGCATGGTCGTGGTCACCAGCCGGGACAGCCTCGCCGGCCTGGTCGCCGCCGACGGGGCCCAGCGCATTCAGCTCGATGTCCTGGCCGAGTCGGACGGCATCAACCTGCTGCGCGCCCTGCTCCCCGATCGGGTCGATGCGCAGCCGAAGGAAGCCAGCGCGTTGGTCCACCTCTGTGGGGGCCTGCCGTTGGCCCTCCGGGTCGCCGCCGAGGTCGCCGCCTCGCGTCCGGACGAGCCGCTCAGCGAGATCGTCGCCGAGCTCGGCGCCGACCAGGACCGGCTGGAGCTGCTCGACGCCGGCGACGGCCCGAACACCCTCCGCGCTGTGCTGTCCTGGTCGTACCGGCGTCTGTCGCCCGGAGCCGCGCGGCTGTTCCGCCTGTTCGGGGTCGAGCCGGGCCCGGACCTCTCCCTGGCCGCCGCCGCGAGCCTCGCCGGGGTGTCGCTGTCCACCGGCCGCCGGCTCGTCGGCGAGCTCACCCGGGCGCACATGCTCGCCGAGGTGTCACCCGGTCGGTACGCCCCGCACCAGGTGCTGCGGGCCTACGCGCGCGAGCTGCTCCACGACGAGGCGGCCCACGATCGACGTCCAGCAATGCGTCGGCTCCTCGACCACTACGTGCACACGGCCGACCGCGCCGACCGGGTCCTTGATCCCACCCGGTCCCGGATCGATCTCGTCGAGATGTCACCCGGGGCGGTCGTCGGTGACTTCCCGACGGCGGCCAAGGCCAAGGCGTGGTTTTGTGCCGAGCGCCAGTCGCTGCTCGCGGCCGCCCGGCTCGGGCGCGACTACGGGTTCGCCGATCACGCCTGGCAGCTCGCCTGGACCATGGCGACCTACCTGGACCGCAGTGCCGGTTGGCTCGACTGGGCCGCGGTCAACACGGTCGCCCTGCAGGCCACGGACGACCCGGCCGCCCTGGCTCAGGCCCACGCCGGGCTCGCCCAGGCGTCGGCCCGGTTGGGCCTGTTCGACGTGGCGGAGGAGCACTGGCAGCGCTGTGCCGACCAGTTCGCCCGGGCGGGCGACCCGCTCGGTGAGGCCGCCGTGGCTACGCAGCTCGCCGACCTGTACGTCCGGGCCGGTCGCAGTGACGAGGCGGTGAAGACGGCCCGGCGAGCCGTCGAGCTGTACCGGGCGCAGGGCGACGAGGTGGGCCTTGCCGGGGCGTTGACCAACGCTGGCTACTGTCACGCGGTCGCCGGTGACTACGACCGCGCGCTGGCCGAGTGCGGCGAGGCGCTCGAGCTGTGGCGGCGCCGTGGACACCCGTCGGCCGCTGCGTCCACACTCGACAGCCTCGGGTTCCTCTATCGGCGCATGGGCCGGTATGACGAAGCCGAGCGGTACTACCGGCAGGCGCTGGCGGCTCACCGCGAGCGGGGGGACCGCCTGCAGGAGGCCACGGTCCTGCGGCACCTCGCCGAGATCCACGAGCAGGCCGGGCAGGAGACCCTGGCGAGCGACGAGCGTCAGGCCGCAGCGTCCATTTTGGACGATTTTAGTCATGTCGACGCCAACCACCTGCGGGTTCGCCTGAGCGAGACGGTGCTGCGCCGGCGCTGAGCCTGCTGGGTAACGCCGGGCCCGACGTTTGCCGGCCCGGCGCTCGCCTTCCGGTGGCGTATGTGTGTTCGCCGTGCAGGTACATACTTCGGCGGTTACGGACACGCGTGCGCCGTTACCTGCCCGTGTTCGTGGTGACCTGCCCGGGATCGCGGTGGGTGCGCGTGCTCGGGGTCGCGCGCTCAGCGCGCGGTCACGTCCTCGAGCCTGCGGCAGAAGAACGACCCGACGCCGCACGGGTGGAGCATGAGGGATCCCCGGCCCGAGCGCACGCCCGCATCGAGCCGGGGACAGTGACCCGGGTCGTTTCCCCGGTCCGAGCGCACGCCCGCAGCGAACCGGGGACAGGCGACCTGGGCCGCTCCGACCGAGCGCACGCCCGCAGCGGACGGAGGGACCCGTTCACCCGGGTCGTTGCCGACCACTGGTGGTCAGCGGTGAGAGTGCCCCATCCACATCCGCCGCGCCCTCGATCCTGGACAACGCCATACAGCGCCGGACAGCGCCGGACACGACCCTCCGCGTTTCAAACGTTTCATCGACGCCGGCCGGCTCGTTGCCGAATTGTTACCGGCGACAACAAACTTGGTCGTCCTGGCATCTTGTGTCGGGGGTCACTGAGGGAATACGTTGCCGGGCACAACAATCATCGGCCGCCAGCGACGGTGGCCGTTACATCCCGGAAGCACCACTAGCACTACGACGCGGAGGACCCAGCCGCCCGTGGGTGGCCGTCCCCCAGTAACCGTTCCTCAACACCCAGACAGGAGATCTGGCCATGCGTAAAGGTGTCATCACCTTCGCAGCCGTCGGACTCGTGGCGTCGCTGGGCCTGGTGGCCTGCAGCCAGCCACAGGAGCCCGAAGGCACCGACGACAAGCCGAAGGTCGGCGTGATCCTGCCCGACCAGGCCTCAGCGGTCCGGTGGGAGACCGCCGACCGCCGCTACCTCAAGGAGGCGTTCGACGCCGCGGGTATCGAGGCCGAGATCGTCAACGCACAGGGCTCGACCGAGAACTTCCTGACGCTCGCCGACCAGCTGATCACGAGCGGTGTCGACATCCTGATGATCGTCAACCTCGACTCGGGTTCGGGCGCCGCGGCCCTGCAGAAGGCCCGGAACGCGGGTGTGAAGACGATCGACTACGACCGGCTCACCCTCAACGGCGGCGCCGACTACTACGTGAGCTTCGACAACGTCGAGGTCGGCCGGCTGCAGGGGCGGGGCCTCATCAAGTGCCTCGAGGACATGGGCGTGCAGAACCCGCGCATCGTCTACCTCAACGGCTCCCCGACCGACAACAACGCCACGTTGTTCCGTGAGGGCTACGACACCGTGCTGCAGGACAAGTACAAGGAGGGCTGGGTCTTCGTCGACGAGCGGTCGGTGCCCGACTGGGACGGCACGCAGGCCGTGACGCTCTTCGAGCAGATGTACACGGCGCACGGCGGCGGCATCGACGGTGTGCTCGCGGCCAACGACACCCTGGGCAACTCGGCGATCACCGTGCTCCGCAACAACGGCCTCAACGGCAAGGTCCCGGTGACCGGCCAGGACGCCAGCACGGCGGGCCTGCAGAACATCCTCGCCGGTGACCAGTGCATGACCGTCTACAAGGCGATCAAGAAGGAGGCGTACGCCGCCGCCGAGCTGGCGATCGCGCTGGCCAAGGGCGAGACCCCGGCGAACCTGACCACGGTTCACGACCCGGAGGCCAACCGGGACGTGCCGTCCCGGCTGGAGAAGCCGGTCGCGATCTTCAAGGACAACGTCAAGGACGTGGTCGACGACGGCTTCGTCACCGTCGCGGAGCTGTGCACCGCGGACTTCGCGGCCCTCTGCGAGGAAGCGGGAATCTCCTGAGGCTTCCTAGCCTCACCTGTGGCGGCCCCGGGCCCCCCCCCCCCCCGGGGCCCCCGCGCCCCCCC
>JADGGF010000345.1 GCA_019690055.1 Micromonosporaceae bacterium | reverse complement strand
GCCGACGCCCTGCCCCCGGTGCTGGCGCAGGCCTGGGGGTTGGCCCGGACCCCGCAGCGCGGCCCGAAGCCCGAGCTGAGCGTGGAGGCCATCGTCGACGCGGCCGTGCAGATCGCCGACGCCGAAGGACTCGAGGCGGTGACGATGGCGCGCGTCGCCCGCGAGCTCGGCTTCACCCCGATGTCGCTGTACCGCCATGTGGCGAGCAAGGACGACCTGGTCCAGCTCATGAACGACGCGGCGTTCGACATCGCCATTCCGAGCCCTGAGGAGTCGGCCGGTGCCTCGTGGCGGGAGACCCTGGCCGCCTGGACGCGAGCGGTCCGCCGCCACTACCTGCGGCACCCGTGGAAGCTCGACATCCCCATCTCGGGGGTGCCGAACATGCCCAACGCCGTACGCCTCGCCGACTGGGCGCTGCGCGGCATGCGCGACCTGCCCCTTACCGACGCCGAGCGGATCTCGCTGCTGCTGACGCTGAGTGCGCTCGCCCACGCCTTCGCCCGCATGGACGTGCAGCTGGTGCGCGCGGCCCAGCAGCACGGCGACGAGCAGGTCCTGGGGGTCGGGCTCGACCGGGCTCTCGGCCAGGTCATCACGGCCGAGAAGTACCCCGACATCCACCGTCTGATCGCGGCCGGCGCCTATTTCGGCACGGGACCTGACGGCCCCACCCCGGGAGTCGACCTCGGCGAGGAGGACAGGGCCGCCCCGACGATCCTCGAGTTCGAGTACGCCCTCACCCTCGTCCTCGAGGGCCTTGAGGCGCGGATCCGCGCCGCCAGAGCCGACCCGGAGTAGGTTGCGCGGCGGGCGTGACCATGCGTCCACGTACCGGCGGCCCGCCGGCCCGACGGAACACCGGCCGCATGCGCAGGGCGATCGGGGTCGGCCGGCGTCGGCGCTGGCCCGGCTGGTCGCTGATCCGGGGATCGCCCGCGTACCGCCGTCGCCAGCGATACATATACCTGCGCATTTCGACGGTTACGGTTATGACGACAGCCAACCCGAACCCGAATTAAGTGTTGCCGGCATCACCTCGGGCGCGTCAGACATCCGGCCCGGCGCCATCCGCGCTCAGCACCTCGTGGGCGACCCGCTCGCCGGAGGAGATCGCGCCGTCGATGTAGCCGCACCAGCGGACCGCCGTCTCGGTGCCCGCGAAGTGCAACCGACCCACGGGCTCGCGCAACGCCGCCCCGACCTGCGTCCAGGCCCCGGGTGGCAGGTGTGCGCCGTAGCAGCCGCGGGTGTACTCCTCGGCGTTCCAGTCCCGCTCCAGGTACGCCACCGGCTGCAGGGCCCGCGGCCCGACGTAGCGGGCGATCGACCGGAGCACCACGTCGCGGCGCTGCCCGGCCGGCAGCTCGCCCAGTCGCAGCGACTGCGGACCCTCCACAAAGGCCAGAAGGATGCCGGGGGTCCCGTCGGGTGGGGTCGCGTCGAACAGCACCTTGACCTCGCCGGAATCGCTGGCCGCCTCGGCGGAGAGCCCGTCGGCGCGCCAGAACGGCTCGGCGTACACCGCGTGACACTTGATGACGCCGCCGTGCGGCAGCCGTTGAGTGAGCTGGTCCCGCCGCGCCGGCAGGGCCGGGGTGTACGCGATCCGCCCCGCCAGCGTCGGCGGCACCGCGATGACGGCTCGGGCCGCCCGGTGGGTGCCCCGGTCTGTGCGCACCCGTACGCCGGTCTCATCCTGGTCGATGGCTCGCACCGGCTCGCCCAGCCGGACCACGTCCGGGCCCAGGTGCGCCGCCAGCCGCTGCGCGAGCTGGCCCATGCCGCCGACCACGCGGTCCTGTTGCGCCCCACCGCGCGTGGTGATCAGCGTCGCCAACCCACCGCCGCTGGCCGCGTAGAACAGCGCGTGCAGCAGCGAGATGTTCGCCGTGGTGGTGGCGAAGACCGCCTCACAGGCGGTGCGGAAGAAGTCCCGGCCCCGCTCGGTCCAGCAGGTGCGACGCAGCCAGCTCTCGAAGGTCTGCCCGTCGAGGGTCTCGGCGTCGGGTGTGCGCCACGGCTCGGCCAGGTTGACGGTGCGGGACAGTCGATCGAACCGGCGCTGCGTCTGGCCGACATCGAGCAAAGTCACTGGATCGAGATTGGGGACCTCTCCGGTGTAGCGGCGGGCCTGACCACGGAAGAGCACCAGGGCCGCGCCGTGGGTCGGCTGCGGGTGGGTGCGCAGGCCGAAGCGGGCCAGCTCGCGGTAGAGCAGGTCCTGCCCCGGGCCGACCCACTGGCCGCCCTCGTCGATCACCGCGCCGGGATGCCCCGGCACCTCGACGCTGTGGGTCCGCCCACCGACGCGGTCGCGCGCTTCCAACACCCGGACGGTCTTCCCGGCGGCCGCGAGCCGATCCGCCGCGACCAGCCCGGCCACGCCCGCCCCGACCACGATGACGTCGAGGTCACGATCCACCATGTCGGCCGATGCTAGACGAAGCATTTTCACGATACGGCGCCCCGCGCACGCACAGACATCATCCTGGCCGACCCGGGCCGGCGTCTGGTCGAATTCTTGTGGTTCCGCGTGGTCGGGCGGCCGGAACCCAGGTCAGCGGAGGCGCTCGGCGGCTGTCCGCAGCGCCGCGTCGACCACGTCGGCGAGCGATAGCGACTCCTGCTGGTTGATCCAGACCGTGATCGCGGCGCGCGTGGCCGCGAGGAACGTCCCGGCGAGCACGCGTGCGCGTATGGCGTCGGCGACCGGATCACTCGACGCCTGGTGGCGCTGCATGCGCTCGAGGATCTCCCCGACCAGTTCCTGTTCCACCGTGCACTGAAGCGCCATCTGATGGGCAGCCAACGATGGGTGTCGACGAACGACGCGCAGCTGCGCGATCCACACGGGGTCGAGCTCGGCGAGCGCCTCGACCAGGATCCCCACGCTGCGGGTCAGCGCCTGCCACGGCGTCTCGTTCTCGGGCCGGGCGCGCAGGGCGGCGAGGAGCCGCTCGTAGCGGGTCCGCTCGCCGTACAGCAGCGCCTCCTCCTTGTTGGCGAAGTAGTTGGAGAATGTGCGGCGCGACACATTCGCGTGGTCGGCGACCGCGTCGACCGTCACCGCGTCGAGCCCCTTGGCCGCGGCGAGCTCGACCACGGCACGGTGCAGCGCCAGGCGGGTGGCCGCCTTCTTGCGCTCGCGCAGCGAGGTCGCGGGCTCCATACGGTCACCATATCGGGAAACGGGCAAAGTTGCCTAGCCGGAAACTTTGCACACTAGGCAACGTTGTGGCAGGGTTGATAAGTCGCGCTGTGCCAGCGCCGGTGCTCGAGGACGGCAATCACCTCATTTCCCTTCGGAGGCATTGTTATGGCCACCAGGCCTGCCCGCGCCCAGCTCGTCGAGCGGCCGACGTCCCCGGCCGTGGGTTCACCCACCGCCGACGGGAGGGCCGCCGCGCGCGGGGTACCCCGGGACCCGGGGTCGATGAGCAAGCGGGAGTTGCTCGAGTCGCTGTCGGGTCTGTTGCTCGTGCTCGCCGTCTCGATGCTCTCCGGCACCATCGTCTCCACGGCGCTGCCCCGCATCATCGGGGCGTTGAACGGCACCCAGACCCAGTACACCTGGGTGGTCACCGCGACCCTGCTCACCGCGACGGTCAGCACGCCGATCTGGGGACGACTCGCGGACCTGTTCAGCAAGAAACTGCTCATCCAGATCGCCATCGGCATCTTCGCCGTCGGCTCGATCATCAGCGGCCTCGCCCAGAACACCGAGCAGCTCATCGGTGCGCGGGCATTCCAGGGTCTCGGCGTCGGTGGCCTGCAGGCGCTCGTCCAGGTCGCGATCGCGGCGATGATCCCGCCGCGGGAGCGAGGCCGGTACAACGGCTATATCGGCGCCGTCATGGCCGTGGCGACGGTGGGTGGACCACTGCTCGGCGGCCTCATCGTCGACACCTCCTGGCTGGGTTGGCGGTGGTGCTTCTTCATCGGCGTCCCGATCGCGGTCGCCGCCTTCGCCCTGCTCCAGAAGACGCTGCACCTGCCGACGGTGCGGCGCGGCGACACGAAGATCGACTACCTGGGCGCCTCGCTCATCGCCGTCGGGGTCAGCGTCCTGTTGATCTGGATCACCTTCGTGGGCAAGTCCTTCCCGTGGGTGTCGTGGCAGACCGCGGCGCTCGTT
Source organism: Micromonosporaceae bacterium (assembly GCA_019690055.1). GTDB lineage: Bacteria > Actinomycetota > Actinomycetes > Mycobacteriales > Micromonosporaceae > DATBGZ01. The sequence goes on along the minus strand of JADGGF010000345.1, from coordinate 932 downwards.
GGGCCATCGCTGCTGGTCCTGGCGGCGGCCGTGCCGGTCGAGCGCCGGGCCGCCCATCCCGTGGTGCCGATCGACATCGTGAAGCAGCGGGGGCCGGCGCTGGCCATCGCGGCAAGCCTCGCGGTCGGTATGGCGATGTTCGGCGGCGCAGTCTTCCTCGGCCTCTACTTCCAGTACGGTCGGGGCTACTCGCCCACGGAGGCCGGCCTGGTGATGATTCCCATGATGGCCGGCGTGCTCGGGGCCTCCACCGTCTCGGGCCGACTCGTCACGCGGAGCGGCCGGGTCAAGCCGTACGTGATCGCGGGCGCGGCTGTGCTGGTGGCGGGCTTCGTGGTGCTCAGCACGATGGGGTGGGGCCACGGCGGGGCGACCGGTTCCGCCCAGCATGCTCCACTGTGGATACTGTGGGCGGGCATGCTGCTCGTGGGCTCCGGCGTGGGCATGAGCATGCAGAACCTGGTGCTCGCGGTGCAGAACACGGTGGCGCTGCGCGACCTGGGCGCCGCCAGCGCCGCCGTGACGTTCTTCCGCTCCCTCGGCGGCACCGCGGGCGTGGCGGTGCTGGGCGCGGCGCTCACGAACCGGTTCGTCGACTCCGTCACCGCCAAACTGGCCGCGGTCGGGATTTCGGCGCCGGCGAGCGGAGGAAGCGGTTCCGTCAACCCGAGCAGCCTGCCCGAACCGCTGCGCGCGATCGTCCAGTCCGCCTATGGCGACGCCGTCGGGCACATCTTCCTCATCTCGGCCGGCATCGGCGTGCTGGGCCTCATCGCGGCGGTGCTCATGCCGACCGTCACGCTGCGGACGACCATCGATCTGCCCGCGACCGCCCAGGCAGGCGTCACCGGCCGACCCGACGCGCCGGGCGTCGGCGGCCGGCCGGCCAACGACTCGGCGGCCGTTGACGGACAACCCCCGGGCGAGGCGAG